>NZ_JBEXCS010000013.1:0-140025 GCF_040605395.1 Streptomyces sp. NPDC005648
GTCTCCGTGAGACCGCCCCCGCACGATCGAAGTCCCGCTACACTCCCGCCACCCGGCGAAAAGACCAGGTCAGACAGCGAAATCCTGCTGGAGTATTAGCCGCCTAGTAGGACTTCGTTAGGTTGCCCGGGTTCTTGGGTTCTGGCTGGTGGTGGATGTTCTGGGCAGGGGGCGGTGGCAGGTGGTGCAGGTGCCGGTCCAGCAGTTCAGCAGGTCTTGGAGGGCGTCGAGGGTCTGGTAGAGGGTGAGTCCGCTGTATCGGCTTTTGGGGCCAGCCGCTGTTCGGTGAGGAATGCGTGTGCGGCGGTGACCAGGGTGACGTGGTGGTGCCAGCCGGTCCAGGAACGGCCCTCGAAGTGGTCCAGCCCGAGGCCGTGCTTGAGTTCTCGGTAGTCGTGCTCGATGCGCCAGCGGATCTTGGCCAGGCGGACCAGTTCGGCCGGCGGGGTGTCGGCGGGCAGGCTGGACAGCCAGTAGTCGGTGGGTTCTTGTGCTTGTTCGGGCCATTCGACCAGCAGTGTCACCTCGGCCAGGACGCCGTTCCAGTGGCCGTATCGCGCGGTGGCGGCGGCCTGGGCCAGGCGGCGGGCCCTGACTCCGGCCGGCCGCACCCGCACCGCAAGAAAGCGTGAGCGCATCGGCCCGCGGGAGCCTTCACGCCAGGTGACCTCGGTGAACGCCTGTCGTCCCTGGCCCGCGGCCACAACGGCCACCGAGGACGGCTTGTCCCGGTAACGGGGCTGCGGCTTGCGGCCGTTCCCGGACCACACCGGGGCGGTGGGCTGCGCGTCGTGTGGGTGAACGGTCACGTCCGAACGGACGGCCACGACATATCCAATGCCCCGCTCGCTCAGGCCGTCGCGGAAGTCGGCGTTCTGCCCGTAGCCCGCGTCGGCCACCACCACCGGCGGCACCAGACCCCATCCCGCCAGCTCATCGAGGCTGTCCAGGGCCAGACGCCACTTCTGCCGGTGCCCGACCTCCTGCGGCATCCCGGTCTTCTGCCGCCGTGCGGCATCGTCGGCCCACTCCTCGGGCACGAACAACCGCCACTGCAGCGGACAGGACGCAGTGTCGGAGACCGCGTGCACACTCACCGCGACCTGGCAGTTCGCCTGCTTGCCCAGCGCACCGCAGTACTGGTGCGCAACCGCCACCGACATCCGGCCGTCCTTGGGAAACGACACATCGTCGACCGCCCAGGCATCCGGGCCGACCTGGGGCACCATCCGCTGCGCGATCCGCCGCCGCACCGGCAGCGGATCCCAGGTCGACTGGTTCACGAACTGCTGCAGGTTCTGCTCGTTGCCGTCCGGCAGCCGCTCCGCCATCGGCTGGATCGACTTGCGCCGCCCGTCCAGCATCAGCCCCCGCAGATAACAGTCGCCCTTGGCCCGCTGGTCCTTGCGCGGCACCGACGCGAACACATCAGCGACGAATAACGCCAACTTCGCCCGAGCACGGTTCACTTCGTGTGCGTCCACACACCCACCATGCTCCCGAACAGACCCGACAGGAAGACCTAACGGAGTCCTACTAGTGGCCTATCGGGATAGTCGGCGGAAGGGGCGGCCGCGCATTCAGCGAAGTGGCGGCCACCCCGTGTGCCGTATGGCGTGTCAGAAGCCGCGGGCGGTGAGCCATTCGTCCAGGGCGACCGAGACGATGTCGCCGATGGGCAGGTGGTCGAGTTCGTTGTCCAGCGCGAAGCGCTTGATGCGCTTCTTCAGCTTCAGCGCGGTCGGCACGGAGGAGTCCAGGCTCTCGCGCGTGATGATGCGCTGGTTGAGAACGGCAGCTGTGTTGGGAATGTCCTTGGGGCGGCCGGGTCCCTGAGCCCACGGGGCTCCCTCGCTGGGTGCTGCCTCCGATCGCGCGTTCTGCTCCTGGTGAGATACCGCAACATCGCTCCTCACCGGGAAGGCCGTACCGCCCGGGACCGGAGAAACGGCGTGCCGCACGGCAACCTCGGCGGTCGGTAGCACCCCAGCTGTCGTGGGGATGGCGTGAGACAGACCGGCCTGCGGAACCTGCTCGATCAGCTGTGTGGACTGAGCCGCGGGCGCTGCGGGCACGGCAGAATGAGCCGCGAACTGCCCGTGCCCATGCGTCGAATGCCCAGAGTGAGCAGACTGCATGGCGGGCACTCCTGCGGCCGGGTGATCCCGCTGGGCGGTCGGTGCCTGCACGGGGGCGCTCAGTACGGCGTCGACGGTCGGCTTACCCTGCGCCCCGGTCTCCACGGGGGCCGTGGAAGGCCGCTGGGCCTCGGCCTCATCGACGGCCGGATGCCCTTCGCCCTGGGCGTCGGCCTGTTCGGCGGCCGGATGCCCTTCGCCCTGGGCGTCGGCCTGTTCGGCGGCGAACTGTTCGGGCGTGAGCTCGGCGGCTGGCGGCGAGGGCGGCGGGGCCGTCTTCTTGGCCCCGCCCAGGGCCCGCCCGCCGGTGCGGCGGGCGGGAGGCTTCGGCCTGTCGTTCTTCTCGCTCATGCGGTCAGCTCCTTCATCAGGTTGGCGTACTCGCTCAGTTCGGTCGGGACCTCGCCGAAGGCCTCCATGTAGTGCACCCAGGAGTGGATGGTGGTCTCGGCGAGCGGGAACGCCTCGTCGCGGTCCGAACCGATGCCCTCGCCCTCGGCAGGCTCCAGCAGCTGCTGCTTCGCCCGGCTGGGCAGGCTGGTGCGGTCGTCGGCCTTGACCATCACCACATGGGCGGTGACGCCGCGCTCATTGCGGGCAGCGGCGCGCTCGGCCTCGTCGAACGTGGCCACCAGCTTGCGGCGCTCGATCTTGGTGGGGGCGACCGGCACGAGCAGCAGGTTCGCCTCGGTAACAGCCTCGTGGAAGATGCGGGCGCTGCCGCCGCCGGCGTCGACCACGATCGCGCCGAACTCGGCGCGCTTGGTGCGGATGTACTCGGCAATGTCATCGAAGGGGTAGCGCTCGATGACCAGGTTGGGGGGGATCTCGAAGCCGGCGGCCTGGGCGACCTTGAACCAGTCGTAGGCGGACTGGCTGGTCGCGTCGGCGTCCAGCAGCAGGGTGGGCAGGTCGAGGACGACGGCGTAGTAGAGGGCGATGAACCAGGCGGAGGTGGTCTTGCCGGTGCCGCCCTTGAGCATGCCGACCACGATGACGAAGGCGTCCCAGGCGCTGGCCGCGGCCGCGGCCAGGGTCTTGGTACGGGTGTTCTCACTCACGAGTGCTTGATCTCCTGAATCGGAAAGGTGCGTTGACGTGCGGGCGTCGGCGAGAAGGCCGACGTTCGGCGGCTGCTGAGCGTGGGCGAAGGAGGACCCCGAGCAGCGCTGTATTCGGGATGGCCCGCCGTCGCTCCCGTGACCTGCCGGGCCTGGCCGGGGACCCGTTTGAGGGCGCTCATGACCGTTTCCTCGGGGTGCGGGCCGGGCCGTGGTTGTGCTTGGGGCGCATGTGGGTGCCTGCCTGGTGCAGGAGCCGGTAGACGGTGCCGACGGAGTAGTTGCACTCGCCGGCCAGGTCCGGCACCGTGGCGCCAGCCTCGTACCGCGCCCGCAAAGACTCCGCGAGCTTCGTTCGCCGTGCGGCATCGGCTGCGGAGCGGATGCGCAGTGTCTGCAGGGTGGTGCGGGGCGTGCCACCGGCCTCGATCAGCAGCCGCCGCGCGGCACGTCGCGTCACGGATCCGGCTACGGCCAACTCCGCGAGTGTGGCGCCCTGTTGCTCGTAGAGGCGGCGCAGCCGGGCGGCGAGGTTGCGGCGGGCTTGCCCGTCGCGCAGCCTGCGCGTCTGCCACGAGGTGCGCATCTCGGTCCCGGCCTCGTGCAGCCGGTTGAGGACCGTGCCGTAGGACAGGCCACTGCTCGCCGCGAGTTGGTCCACGGTAGAGCCGGACTCGTACTGCTCCCGCAGTGCTTGCGCGGTGACCTGATCGTCGTGATCGGCCGTGGGTGGAGGGGGTGGGTTCACGCTGCGGACTCCCATTCGCTGCGGGCTTCGGCATGGGCGGCGGCCAGCTCGTCGTAACTGCGCTGGTCGGCGGGGGTGATGAGGATCAGCCGTCCATCGGTGGCGATCCGCCAGTCGGGTACGGCGCGGCCGGTGACCGGATCGAGGACACAGCCGTCCGGGGCGTGCCACGCGGTGGGAACCTCGTCGGGGCGTGGCGCGGGAATCACGATCTGGCGCCCGTCGCGGACGATCACCACGGCCTTGCTGCGGTGCTCCGACAGCCACTCCAGCGCCCGTTGGTACGCCGTGCGCTCGGCGGCGTGCACCGCCTTGCGCCGGGACGCGACGCCCGCGGTCCCGTGCCGCACCGCGACTGCGTCCCAGCCGCGGGCCGGCTCGGAGATCTCTTCGGCCGCAGCCTCCAGGGGGCGGTCACCGAAGCCCTCCAAGGCATGAGGTGCCAGGGTCCAGGTCTCACCGCTGTGGTGGACCAGGCCGTGGTCGGCCAGGCGCCGCAAGGCGCGGTAGAGGGTGGCGCGGGAGACGGAGGACGAGCCGACAAGCTCGGCGACCGTCTGCGCTGGCCGGGCGTGCAGTGCACCGATGACCACCAGTGCGGCGCTGCCGAGCCCGCGGTGGGCGAAGGCGTCGTGGCCCATCAGCCGGCCGATGACGGTGGAGTCGAGGTCGGCCGTTGTGCCCGTCTCAGAGGTGGGCCACTCCTCAAGTGCCAGGTCGGGGGGGTACTGAGTGGTTCGGAAACGAGATTGCGCTACGGGGGTGCTGTGGCGGTCGGCGCTGCCCTCGGCGAGATACCAGGTCGAGCCCTCGCGGCCGTGGCCGACGCGCAGACGTCGCAGCCAGCCCCATGGTTTGAGGACGGTCTCGTAGACGACCCGGAGGGTCGTGCGGGATATCCCCGCTTCCTCCGCGGTCTGCCGCTCGCTGGCGTGGTGCAGGGGACCGCCCGCGATCTGGGCGAAGTTCAGATGCGCCCGCAGGACCCGCAGTGCGGTCCGCCCACGTTCCCCACGCCAGGGCGTCGTCTCGATGCGGTCGCGCAGCGCGGCAAGCACCTCGTACGCGTGGTGCCGCGATTCCAGCACCCTCGTGCGGCTGACCGCGGCCGAGGCACTGGCCCACACCCGGCCGATGTACGCCAGGGCACGCGATTGCCCGGAGCGCAGCGCGATGCTTCGGGCGTGCCGCCCGCCTTCGTGATCGGGGTGCAGCAACAGCTGCGTCAGCTGCTCGACGGTGCCGCCAGCGCGAGCGACATGGCAGGCGATGGCCGCCGTGATCCGGTGCCCGTGTTCGGCCGCGCCCTGACGGTTCCCGCGCAGGGACACGCTCTGGCCGTCGGAGGCGAGCCTGCTGTAACTGCCCGCCGCATAGCGACCGGTGAGATCCCCGAGCAGAATGAGATCGGCTGCAGCCGTAGGTAGATAGTGAAGACCCAGTCGCTCGCCTGGGTGAAATGGCCGTCGGAGAGAACCTGTCTGGTGGGTGCTGTGTGGCACTGTGGAGCCGTCCCGCAAGGACAGAGACGCCACCCAGGCCCGCTAAAACCACGGGTGGTGTCCGGTACCGACCTCCAATCGGTGCCAGCGAAGCCTCCAGGATGGCCATCCTGGAGGCATTCGTATGCCTGGCTGCGGTGCTGGAGGCAGGCGTCCCCATCGCGGCTCGACCGAGATCGATTCCGAGTGCCGTCAGCGGGTCCACAGCCTGATCAACGCCGTCTGACCTGGGCCGACTCGGACCAAAACAGAGGGCGATTGCCTCTGATCGGCTCCGAGCAGCTCGGTTCGAATCGGGGTCGAATCAGAGCGGTTTCCTCTGACTGCCTCCGGTCGCCTCTGCAACCCGACCTAGCAGGTCACAGCCGATCCGATCCGCGAAGCCGCAGGTCAGAAGGGTGCGTCAGGAATACCCGGCGTACAGCCCGACTCGTCTGCTGGCAGGGCTCTGGCCTAGGTTCTTGACCTGGCCAGGGTCCTTTCCATGTTGGGGCACTTCCCACTTCTGCCTAGGAGTTCCCGAGAGTTCCCGAAATGTGCGCGCGTTGTGCACTGGGCAAGCCGTTGGCGCACTGATTGATGCTAGTACGAGGGGCCGCTACGGCGGGTTGGACAGACGTCTCGTGGTCGGACCTGGAGTGAAGTAGCCTTCCCCGCGGCGGATACCGGACGTTCGGCCGGGATTGCGTGAGCCAGCTGTTTCCCGGATTTCCCCGACTTCCACCGGCACGCTGCTCGCGAACCTGTCCGTGCCGGATGTGCTCGCCCACGTGTGGTGGAGGCTGCAGCGGATGCTGGCTGCAGCACCCCCTTGATCTGTAGCTGGGTAGCGCGACAACGGTCGTTCTCACGCCCTGGACGCGTTGGCCGTTGCCGATTGTGCCTTCGCCTATCATGAGTTCGACCGGCCGGGCATCGCCCTGGCCAACCGAGTCATGCGGCGCTATGAGGCGGACCCCTGGCGTATGGGTGCGGCAGACTACGAGCACCTCGTGACACGGGCGGAGTTGCATGGCACGCCGTCACTTCCCCTCACCGGCACGCTGGTCGAGGCGACGTAGGACGCGGAACTGGCCCCGGCGATGGATGTCCTGGGCGTCGCACTGCATGAGGAGGCTGCACTGGACCCGTTGTTGGGCGATCTGAGGTAGCCCTGCGGCTGTGCCCTTACCAACAGCTCTCATTAGTATGAAAAGCTGATGGTTATGGGGAACGGTTATGGTGCTCAGGCGATCTTCGACCCTGGTTCGGTTCAGTGGGTGTTGCAGCCCCGTGGTGGGCGCCCCAAGCGTGGGCCTCAGAACTTCGAGCACTCGGTGCGGCAGGGAATCCGGCTCGAAAAGTACGGGCATGTCCTGGGCGGGCATGCGGAACTGCTGAAAGGTATTTTCCCTGACGGGGTGGCACGGCTGTGGGGGGCAAGCCCATGTGATACGCCCTGGCATGTCAAGGCTGTTTGCATTCGGGACCAAAAAGTCGGCGACGAGGTCCTGTTCTACGACAAGGGGAAGTTCATAGCGAAGGCCCGTATTCTGGGCCTGCTGCAGAACCGCGAGTTGGCAGCCGCGGTGTGGGGAGCCGAGGAGGGGCAGAAGACGTGGGAGCACGTCATGGCTCTGGGCGACATCGTCGAGTTCGATGTACCGGCCGCCCCGCTCCTCCGTGAGTTGGTCAATCGGGATGACCTGCGCAGCCTCACCCTCATTCCGGCCGCCTCACGGCAACGCCATCTGGGCCTCCTGAACAACCTGCTCGCTGGGGAGGAAGTGAAGGCCCCACAGCCCTCCGCAGCGAAGAAGACCAAGTCCGCCCCGCCGATGCGGCGCGACGAACTGCTGCACGCCCTCGGCACCCTGGACGCCGGGATTTCGGAGCAGGAGGCCACGCGCGATGTGTCACTCACTCTGCTCTGGGCCATTGGACGGTTGGCTTCCGGACAGAGCCGCCTGGTGCCGCGGGACGTCTGTGCAAAGGAGCTCGGCCCTCTTCTGCTGGACTTCGGCGTGGGCGATGTGAACTTCACGCTCGAGCACACCCTCGGCCATCTCCGCCGCACTGGACTTTGGGAAGCCGAGACCGAGGACACGGTCGGGCTCAAGACGGAGGTTGCCAGGCTCTTGCAGAAGCCGCTCACGCGCGCTGAGGCGATCGGCCTGTTGCGCGGCTTCTATCTCTCGGGTGTCGATCAGGAGGAGTTGCTGGAGCGCGTGGGTCTCGCCGGGTACGCGAACGCCAGCGGAGAGCCGGGAGACGAGACCAACGGGCAGCAGACCGGGGAGGAGGCGTCCGAGGGAAGAGGGCGCCGGCAGGTGAACGGATCGCGGCCCGACCGGGATCCACGCCTCGCCGAAGAGGTCAAACGGATCTACGAGCACCAGTGCCAGATCTGCGGGGAAGCCCTTGAAACTCGCTTCAGTCACTACAGCGAGGCCGCGCACATCCAAGGTGTGGGCAGTCCGCACGAGGGGCCGGACAAACTGTCGAACCTGCTGTGCCTCTGCCCTAACCATCACGTCCAGTTCGACAAGCTGTTCCTGTTCATCGACGAGGACTGGAACGTGCGGCGCAGCAGGGACGGGAAGCACCTGTGGACCCTGAGACGCGACCCGAAGCACCACCTCGACGAGAAGCATGTCGAGTACCACCGAGGGCTGTGCGGCCGTGGCACATACGAGGAGCTGCTCAATCGGGGGGATGAACAAATCTGACGGGCTCTCGCAGGCTGGCGGTCGCGCCGTCCAGATCGGCCAGGCGTGCCGCCACGGTTGCCTCGGCGAGACGTGGCGGCAGTGCCGCGTTGAACTTCAGCCCGGCTACGGCACGGGGGTCCACGGAGGGCAGACAGAGGTGTTCCGCGGCCTCCGTGGCGGGCTTTCGCCACTCCTGCGCTGTGATGTCCTCGCGCAGCCTCACGTATGCGTCCGTCGGGCGCTGCAGCGGGTCGGCGACCGAGGTGAGCGTGGCGGCGAGAGTGGCGTTGGCCCGGCTGCCGGCCCAGGTCCACCAGCGCACGTTCGTGTCCGGACCACCACGGGTCACCACGGTTCCGCCGGCATGGACGGTCTCGCCGTATCGTTCCCGGGCCTGGGCCAGCGCGCCTTCTGCACGCCGGGTCACCTTGACCGGAGGCGTAGAGCCGAGCAGGACCTCGCGTACGGCGCGGGAGAGTTCGTACGAGGCGGTGCGCGTGAATCCGATGCCGCCCCAGCGCGCCCTGCCGCCGCCCTCGACAGGTTCGACGAAACAGCGCCGCCGCGACCAGTCGATGTACGTGACCTGCCAGCTGCGGCCGGCCAGGAGCAGACGTCGAGGGCCGACGACCTCGTCGGTGAGCAGCGCGGGATCCGTTGTGCCGATCTCCGTCCGGCCGGACAGCACGGTGAACTCGGGAGCCGCGGTGAACACCGCCGTCAGGTCCATGAAGTGTCTGTAGCCGAAGCGTTGTTCGGCTTCGGGGCCGATGAACAGCAAGCCGCCGTCCCGGTCGAGGAAGCCTTGCTCGATCAGATGGCGCATCACCGGCTCGGCGGCCGGGCCGAAGGGGCCGATGCCGCCCCACCACTCCTGCCACAACCGGTCGCCGACCCGGTGTTCCTGCAGGCACAGCGCGAGGATCTGCTGAGCGGCGATGTGCCGGGGCGCGGGAGGCGGGGTGATCGGCTCCACCCAGCCGCGTGCCCAGAGCAGCAGCAGGCCTGCCGCAGACAACAGCCCGGCTTCGTCCACGGCGAGGAAGAGACAGTTCCTGGCGGATCCGGGCCGTCGCCCGGTGCGGCCGATGCGCTGCAGGAACGAGGCGACGGTGCCCGGTGCGCCGATCTGGAGGACTCGGTCCAAGTCGCCCACGTCGATGCCGAGTTCCAGCGTGCTGGTGGAGATGATCACACAGTCGCGAGCCTCGGCGAACGCCTCCTCGGCACGTCTGCGCTCGTCGACGGAGAGCGAGGCGTGGGACAGGAAGGTGGTCACCCCCTTGGCGCGCAGACTCGCGCCGAGTTCCTCCACCTCGCGGCGCGATTCGCAGAACACGAGCCGTTTCTCGCCGTGATGCAGGGCGGCGATGACCCTTGCCGCGTTGTCCAGGGAACCGACGTAGTCGAGCTCGACTTCCCCGGGCGAGGGGACGGGCGCGGAGGCGTCACGCAGATGAGGAGCGACGACCCGGGCCGTGCGCTTCCCGGCCCCCGAACCCTGGAGCCAGTGCAGCAGTTGCTCGGGATTGCCGACGGTGGCGGAGAGTCCGACACGCTGTACGGGATGCCCCGCGACGCGTTCCAGGCGTTCCAGTACGGCGAGCAGGTGCCAGCCCCTGTCGTCCCCGGCGAAGGCGTGCACCTCGTCGACGACGATCGCCCGCAGCCCCGAGAAGAAGGCCCGGTGGTCGACGTTGGCGCTGACCAGCATCGCTTCCAGTGACTCCGGAGTGGTCAGCAGCACATCCGGCCGCTCGCGGAGAATGCGTTTACGGCGAGAGTGCGTCACATCGCCGTGCCAGAGCGCCGTCGTCCGCCCAAGCCAGGCGGTGTATGTCTCGAGGCGCGGCAGGAGGTTGTTGAGCAGGGCCTTGAGGGGGCAGACATAGAGCAGCGAGGTGCCGGTCCAGCCCTCCTGCGCCATCTTCGACAGCAGCGGAAAGGACGCGGCCTCTGTCTTCCCGCCGGCTGTGGGGGCGAGCAGCACGGCATCCGCGCCGTCGATGAGCGGGAGGACCGACTCCTTCTGCAGCGGTCGGAGGTCCGGCCAGCCGAGGGTGTTGACGATGTGGTGGACGAGACCGGGGTGCAACCGGTCCAGCGGGTCAGACCTTTCGCCCTCTCCCACCTCGCCTCCATCCTGTCGTGCTGTCACGGCAGTTCCAGTTCCACGTCGTCCGCGCCGGGGGCGGCGGCGTTCCTTTCGACTTCCGTCAGCTCGGATGCGGCGACCGTCAACGCATAGTGCCTGCGGGGGTCGAAGTCCTCGAACTGGTCGATGCGGTCGAGGACATCACCGACCAGCTTCTTCAGGAACAGCCTGGGTGCCACCCCGACCTTGCCTCCCAGAGCACCACCGACCGCGGTCGCCAGATCCGCCACGTAGCTGTCGTCGGCCATCGCCACGATCCGCTCAGGAGCCGCGGACCCTTCGGCGTACAGATCCCTGATGGTCTGTCCGAGCGCGATCAGCGAGTCCCTGGTGAAACCGGGAAGCCGCAACTGCACCGCGCGCGGATTGTCGAAGCGGGGTTCGGTGGTGAAGTCGGTGGCCAGCCGCTGGGCGAGTGGTGCCAGGCGCTGCACGCCTTGCTGCCCGTCGTAGAACGCGGGGGTGCCCGTGATGATCAGGTAGAGACCCGGGAAACGCCCGGAGTGCACCTCGTCGATGAGCTGCCGCAGGGCGTTGAGCGCCTTGTCGCGCGCATCCGAGCGGACTCTCTGCAGTGTTTCCACCTCGTCCAGTACGAGGAACAGACCCGCGTGGCCGCTGTCACGCAACACCGTGAGCAGCCCCTGCAGGAAACCGAGCGCGCCGAAGTGGTCGAGGTCCCCTCGTACGCCGGCGACTCTGCGGGCCGCGGCCGCCACGTGTGGCTGGCCGCCGAGCCATGCCATGACGGCCGCCGCGGTGGCCTCGTCACCCGAGGCGAGCGCGGCGCGGTATCCCCGAAGCGCGGCGGCGAAGGACGGGGCGTGCCGGGAGACCTCCGCCAGGCGTGCGGTCAGGAGCCGCTCGACCGCCTCGGGAAGACCTTCTTCCGAGGCCCCGGCGGCGAGGGCGTCGTCCTCCAGGTTGTAGAACCAGGCGTCGACGACGGGTCGGAGCGCGCTCGGCGGAAAACCGGGGGTGGCCAGCCGCTCCGTGAGTCGCCGGTAGACCGTTTCCAGCCGGTGCAGCGGCGTCTCCGTCTCCGAGATCTGAATCTCGGACACCGCGAAATTCCGGCGCCTGGCACGCTCGCCCAGCCAGCGGGTGAAGAAGGTCTTGCCGGATCCGTACTCGCCGCGGACGGCTTTGAAGACCGAGGCTCCCTCCGCCACCGCGGACAGTTCCGCGTCGAGCGCCGTCTCGAAGCGATCCAGGCCGGTCGCCAGCAGGTCGAGCCCGCTCTCGGGTACGGCTCCGCGCCGCAGGGCGTCGATCACATCCCGTCGGCGCGCGGCGCTGACGGGTGAGGGGCGGGACGGCCGGTCTGTGCTCACGCCACCAGTCTTCCATCCGGTTGAGGGCCGCGTGGCTGGGGTTGAGCGGTCAGGAGTGTCCAGAACTATTCGGGATGGCTGATTCCGGGCGATCCGCGAGCGATCCAGGCGATCTATAAGCGTGCGGATTCCTTGATTCCTTGACGACGATCAGAGCGGCTTGATGCAATATGTTGTCCGTCAATGGGGTTTAAAACAGGGGGAGCGTGGCGTGTCGCTCGACAGCCCGAAGCTCAAGGAACTGCTCAAGCAGGTCGAGTCGGGATCCTTGCAGCTGCCTGATTTCCAGCGCGAGTGGAAGTGGGACGACGAGCGGATCAGGGCGTTGATCGCGACGGTCACGCTCAACTATCCCCTGGGTGTGGTTATGTCGCTCCAGACGGGCGGGGGTACGCCCTTCAGGCCGCGCCCGTTGAGCGGTGCGCAGGTTCCCGAGGGCACGGTGCCGGACCTGTTGCTGCTCGACGGTCAGCAGCGGATGACCTCGCTGTATCAAGCCCTCAGGCGCGACCAGCCGGTGGAGACCGTCGATGCCCGAGGCAAGGATCTGCGGCGCTGGTACTACATCGACATCGCCAAGGCGATCGGCACTCCGTCCGACCGTGACGAGGCGATCGTGTCCGTGCCCGAGGACCGGACGCTCAGGAAGGACTTCGCGCGCAAGGTTGTACTGGATCTGAGTACGCGGCAACTGGAGTGCGCAGCGGGTCATTTTCCGCTCAATCTGGTGTTCGACACGGCGCGAATGAATGCCTGGCATCGCGAATTCGTGAAAGTGGACGAAGCGAACTGGGAAATCTGGTCCCAGTTCGAGGAACACGTCCTCAATCACGTCCAGTCGTTCGACGTGCCGATGATCAACCTCAAGGCCTCCACCACGATGGACGCGGTGTGCGCCGTCTTCGAGCGGGTGAACACTGGAGGCGTCCCGCTGAACGTCTTCGAGCTGCTCACCGCCACCTACGCCGGAAACCAGGCGCATGTGGCGGAGTTCGGGGAGTACTACCGCCTTCCCGAGGCGTGGTACCGCATCAAATCGGAACTGACGTCCACGTATCCCGTGCTTGGCCGCATGGAAGCGGGCGTCGAGGATGGTCTGAGCAGCAGCGACTTCCTGCAGGCGATCGCGCTCGTCCGCACCTGGGAGCGCAAGCGCGACGGCCTCAGCAGCTCCCTCTCCTGCAAACGACGCGACCTGCTGGAGCTTCCCCTCGACGACTTCACACGACTTGCCCCGCGCCTGGCGGAGGCCTTCGCCTGGGTCGGCGCCTTCCTGCAACGGCAGTGCATCGTCCAGTCGGCGGATCTGCCGTACCGCACCCAGCTCGTACCGCTTGCCGCCGTACGCGCCATCCTCGGCGAGGAGACGGACACCGGGGCCGGTGAGGAACGCATCGGACAGTGGTACTGGAACGGTGTGCTCGGTGAGATGTACGGAGGCTCGATCGAGAGCCGGTTCCCACGGGACGTGGAACAGCTCATCGCCTGGATCCGCGGGAACGGCGGCGACCCCGACACCGTCGCCGAGGCCGTCTTCGTCTCCGACCGGCTCGACACCCTGACCACCCGCAACAGCGCCGCGTACAAGGGCATTTACGCGTTGCTCGTCAAGCAGGGCGCCGTCGACTGGTACTACACCGAGGCACCGCTCAGCCCCGGCCAGCTGGTCGCCCACGGCGTCGACGTACGGCAGATCTTCCCGAAGTCCTGGATTGCCAAGTCGTACCCGGCCTTCGCGTCACGAGCGGGCTCGATCGTCAACAAGACGCCACTGTCGTACCGGGCCAGCCGGAGCATGACGGGCCCGCCCAGTGCCTACCTCAAGCCGCTGATGCTGGAGTCGGGCCTGCGTGCCGAGTGGTTCGATGACGTTGTCGCGACGCATCTCATCGAGCCGTCGACGTTGTACGAGGGGGATTTTCAGCGGTTCTACGAGGACCGCTCGAAGCAACTCCTCGATCTGGTGCGGTCCGCCATGGGCAAGCGCACCGTGTTCCGTGACTTCGACGACTCCTACGCCCGGTGATCGCCGCCATGCCCATCATGCCGACCCAAGAGGCCCTGCTCGCGCTCAAGGGCACGAGGATTCCCGTCCCCGACCTACTCGCCCTCTTCGGCACCCGCCGTCGCGACGACCAGGCCGTACTGACCATTTCGCAGGCGCTCACGGACGTCGGGCTCTCCACCGTTCCGTCCTTCGCCACCTGCGGACGTCAGATCGCCGTCCACGTGGTGGCACTCGAGACGGTCACGCCACCGGACGACGCCGAATCCGACGAGGAGCCCAGCGAAGAGCCGGCGTCCGGCCTGCTTCCGCAGCATCCCCTTCGCATCGGAGACATTCCCGCGGCGCGCGCGGGACTGGAGTCGCTGCCGTCGAGCGCCCAGCTGTCCGAGGCCACCTATCTGATGCGCACCAAGGACTACTCCCAGCTGCCCATCATCGACGGGACGACGAAGCTGTGCGGCGCCGTCACCTGGAATTCGGTGGCCAGGATGTACGAGAAGGCCAACGTCGACCGGGTTCTGGCGAACGCGATGGTGGACGACCCCCCGGTGGTCGAGGAACACCAGAACTTCTTCGCCGCGCTGCCCCTGGTGAGTGAGAAGGGCTACGTGCTGGTCCGGCGCAACGACGGCCGGTTCAGCGGGATCGTGACGTCCGCGGACATCACGGAGCGCTTCGACGCGACTGCCAGGCCGTTCTTCATCGTCGGGGAGATCGAGTTCCTGCTCCGCAAGTGCCTCGGTGCCGCGATCGACCCGGAGGCCATCAAGGCCGTACAGCCGAAGAATCGCCAGACCGGAAAGATCTCGGACCTGCAGTTCGGCGACTATGTGAAGCTGCTCGATGGCCAGCAGGTCAAGGAGTCACTGCGGCCCATGGCGGACCAGAACTGGCCTGCGCTCGGCTGGCCCATGGTCAACCGGGTCCAGTTCGTGTATCAGCTCGACCAGGTGCGCAAGATCCGCAACAAGATCGCGCACTTCGCCCCAGAGCCGCTTGAACAGCAGTCGCTCGAAGAGCTGGGGCAGTTCCTGCGGATACTCCGCCAGCTCGTCTGACGGTTGCACACGGCGTTGGCCGAGCAGCGTGTCCCACACCGCCCGCTCGGCCAACGGCCCTTCTCAGGCTCAGCCCAGCTCGAACTGACTCTTCAACAGGCCGGTGTGCAGCCGCAGTGTGCGGCCGTCCGGCAGGGTCTCCAGGACCTGTGCGCCGTCGTAGTTGAGCAGTTGCCGGAGCACGGCGCAGAATCCCTCCGCGCTTCGGGTCGCCGGGAGACCGACGCGTTGCGCCAGGGCCGTCGTCGGCAGTGTGCTCTCCTCCAGCAGCACCCGAACTGCCTGTTCCATCCGGGGCAGTTCGCGCTTACGGGCCAGCACCTGCACCTGGGCCTGGTAGATCTCCGAGGCCAGGAGTGCGGCCATCACAGCGTCGTTCGGAGAGGCCGACTCATCCGCGGGGACGGCCGTGACGGACAGCAGCGAGTCCTTCTCGGCGGGGACCAGCACCATGTCGAAGAGCGAGTCGCGGCCGGCCACGATCTCGACCGCGTCCTGTGCGGACTGGTTCACCGGCGATGTCGGCGATGCGGTGCGCTCGGCCACGGGCGCCGCAACCGCCGGCACCGGCTGTCCGAGCTGCGCCGACGTGACGTCGAGACGCCACCAGGAGGGCTGTTGGTCACCGAGTTCGCGCCAGCCCTTGGGCGGTTGCGCACCGAAGGGCAGGAACGCCAGTACAGGGATGGCGACTTCGGCGAGGGAGGCACCGCCGTGATAGCCCGCCTTCTGCGCGGTGTAGCGCGAGTCGGCGTCCCAGAGGGCGACGATCTCGCCGCCGCGCCGGTCTCCGGACTCGGACTCCGGTACGACGACGCGAGGCCCGGCCAGCAGTACCTCCGGGTCCGCGAGCTTGCCTCCGGGCTCCCGATGCCGGGCCGACAACGGGACGTCGGCCTCCAGCCGGGTGCCGTGCCGGTCGACGACATGCCCGTGGTCGCTGGTCAGGATCACCGCACGGCCCTGCAGCGCCGCATAGCGGAGCAGTTCGCGGAGCTGCCCTATGTCGCGGAGCCGCCAGGCGCCGTCGCCGAGCTTCTGCTCCTTCGCCAGCCGGTCGTCGACGGTGTTGAGGACCACCGCCACATGCGTGTTCTCGTCGGTGAGTGCGGCGAGCAGTTCGGGGCCGAAAGGCTCACCGGCGGTCTCGGCCCGGAGGTCGTCCTTGTGGAAGACGGCGGCCTTCGCATCCCCCCAGAACCGGTGGGCGGGGAAGGCCCGCTTCTCGTCGGCCTGCGTACCCGAGGTCAGTTCGGCCGCGAACAGCGAGGTCCGCGAGACCGCCGTGAGGGTGGGGAGCGCGGATGCCATGGCCCGGCGCCGTGCCGGGTCCTTCGCGTCGGCGAGGGGGTCGTACTCGACCCAGTGGCCGCGGAGTTCCTCGCCCAGTTCCGAGGCGATGGCCGCGCTCATCCCGTCGAGGACGAGCAGGAGCACCCCGCGCTCCCCGGACTTCACGACCGGGGCGACCACCCGGGGGAGGAAGGACTCGACAGTCAGCATCGCGCCCGGTGTTCCGCCGTCCGCGGTCCAGGTGGCCAGTGCACGCGCGAAGTTCCGGTCGATCTCGCGGCGGCGCGACCGGACGGAGGCGCACAGGGTGTCGTATGCGGCCCCCAGTGTCGGCTCGCTCTCACCGCCCGCCTCGATGTGTTCCAGTGCGAGGTCCACCCAGCCGGTCTCCGTGATCTGACGGCCGATGGCCGCCGCCACGTTCGCCGACGAGACGGGCGGGTCGCCCGCGAGCCACTGGGAGAGCCGCTGCGCCATGCGGGCGCGTGCGATACGTGTCCGGGCGTCGGTGTCCTGGGCGAGCCCGTGGTCGTCGAGTGCGCTGACGGACCGGGCGATCAGCTGCGGATCGGCGGCGGCCAGGGCGCGTCCGACGGCGGCGAAGCGGGCCTCAAGTCCCGCTGCGAGCAGGTGACTCGACCGGGCAGCCCGCTCGGCACCGAACTGCCGTACAAGTGACTCCGCACGGTCCAGGGCCATGCTGCTCATCCGCGTGGCGGTCGCGGCCGACTCGTCGAACTCCGACCGGCCGGTCGACAGCAGCGCGGACACGAACTCCTCGCAGGCCCGCCCGAAGGAGGCCATGAGCAGGTCCAGGGCCTCACCGTGGGCGGGCGGTTCGTCTCCGAGCCAGCGCTCGGCCCGCCCTCGCGCGCGGTAGTCCTCGGCGTCCAGGGAATCCCCGCCGGGCGCGGAGCCCCCGCCCGTCCGCTTCCGGCCGCGCGGGCGCCGCCCACCAGCGGCGTCCGGGATCGCGGTGTCCCGCCAGAGGGCCCCGCACACGAGCCCGAACGCGACGGCGTCCGGCCCGTGTTCGGCGTTCACCAGGGCGATCAGGGCCCGCCCGGTGAGCCCCACCTGCTCGTCCTCGCCGAGGAACCGGGCGAGGCCGGCACGTTCGGGGGCCCGCAGTGCGAGATAGCGGTCCGGGCCGCCGGGTTGCAGGGTCCAGCGCAACAGCGCGTGCACGTCCAGCCCGTCCGTGCCCGTCACCTCGCCCGAGGCGACATCGGGGTCGTAGCGGCCGATGCCGAGCCGGCGCATGGTGAGGGCGGCCAGTGCCTCGCGCCGGGACAGTGTGCCGCCCGCCAGCCGCGGCCAGCCGCCCGGCGGGGTGGCGTCGAGGAGCGACTCGGCGGCCCAGTTCTCCTCGGAGAGCCAGTGGTCGGGCGCGTCGGCGCCGAAGGCCTCGCGGACGACGTCCCAGATGTTGACGGCGCTGACCCGGTGCCGGTGGACCTTGGACAGCAGGTCGGGTCCGAGTTCGGCTTCCTCGCGGTCGGTGAGGACCACGAGGACGTCAGGCCCGCCGGGCCCGGTGGCGCGGGCCTCCCGATGGTTCAACGCCAGTTCGTAGACCGCGAGCGGTGAGGGCCCGACGGCGATGCGGGCCTGCCGTCCGTCGCCCCACGTGAGCTGTGCCGGTCCGTCCCAGACGGGGGCCGCGCGCAGCAGCACCACCCGGCGCTTCTCCGGGGTGAGGCTGGACTTCTGGGAGTTCAGGTACTGGGTGATGGTGGCGGCATTGAGCCGCACCGCGCTGGTGATCGTCGCCGAGGTCACGCGCCCGCCCGCCCTGTTTCCGTCATCCGCATCGCCGCACCCGTCACGCCCGAGGCCTTCACTGCCGTCACTCCACGACCCGCCAGCTGATCTCGATGGTGGCGTCCGGCTCGGCCGCCGCCAGCTCGGCGAGCTCGGCATGCAGCTCGGCGAGCGCCCGGGACGCCTTCGTACGCCCCCCGCCCGAGCGGCGCGCGGCACGCCGCCCGGTAGCCGCCGTCCCGGGGGTCGGCAGGGAGGGCTGAGTAGTAGGCACCTGCGGGTGACTGCTCGCCGTGTTGAGGTCGACCGTACCTGGCGACGTCCGCGGACCCGGAGCGGGCTCGACCGGGGTCGCGGGCCGGGCCGGTGCCCCGGCCGCCTGGTTGCGCTTGAGTACGGCGACCCCGGACACCCGGGCCTGCTCCAGGGCGTCCTTGAGGTTGACGGTCCGCTGGTCGGCGTTGGCTGCACTGCGCAGCTGCGCGAGCACCGCCTCGCCCTCCGGGCCGCCGTTCGCCACCAGCTCGAAGGTGTCCCAGCTAGCGCCCGCGAGCGCCGCGGCGACGGCCTGGGCCTGTTTGACCGAGGCACCGTAGCGGCTGGCGGAGGCCGAGCCGAGGTCGAAGGCGGCGAAGGCGGTGATGATCTGCTTGGCCGCGGCGGTGCCGCCCGCCGGCCCCTGGTCGAGGCCGGCCAGCTCGTCCAGCAGGTCTCGCGACCGGCGGGCGAGCGCGAGCCGCCCCGACTCGTCGCCGCCGTCGAGCGCGAGGAACACCGAGTGCCGTTCGAGCTGCTTCAGCAGATCGTCCGCGTGCGGCCGGAACTGCCGGGCCTTGGCCAGGATCTGCCGGGCGAACTGACTCACCAGCCGCCCCCGGCGCAGGGTCGGCGGCTTGGACTCCCCGCCCTCCACACCGAAGATGTCCCAGTACCGTCGTAGCGCCTCGTCCCAGACCTCCTCCTCGGGCAGCGGCTGGGAGCGCAGCGCGTCCTGCGGCCTGATCGCCGAGAGCTCCGGGGAGGGGTCGAGGACCGCACCGCCGCGCACCCACACCCGGTCGTCCAGCTCCGCGTACGCCGCGATGACGAGGTGGGCGAGGAAGGGCTCCAGGCCCATGCGCTCGGGCCGGTCGATCCACTCGGTGAGCTTGGCGACGCTGAGATCGCCGACCCCGCCGTCGGTGCGGGCCATCAGCGCGAAGTGCTCGGCCCACCGGTTCGACAGCCGGAAGTACGCCTCCTTCTGCTGCCCGAGGCCGAGCGGTTCGGCGATCCGCCGCATCAGGGCGCGTTCCTTGTTGCCCGAGTTCTCCACCTGCCGGTCGGATGCCTCCGCGGCCTCACGGACGAGCCCGAACACGGTTCGTGCGTCGCTGGGCTTGACCGCGGTGCGGGTGTTGTCCGGATCGAAGTCCGGGTGGGCCGGGAACTGGTGGGCCAGCAGCTTGGAGACGATGTGCCGGGCGCCGTCCCGCATCGACTGCCCGATGGAGATCCGCAGTTCGGGTACCTCGGGCAGGGCTTCCAGGTGATCGACGAAGGACACGTCGACGTCGGACGCCTTCTTGTCGGCCAGCCCGTACGCCTGCTTGAACGCGGCCTTCACGGTCTGCGTGAGTGACTCACGCTGCCCTTCGAGGAGTGCCTTGGCCCGCGCCCGGTTGTCGGCGTTCAGGTGCTGGGCGTACTGGGTGTCGAAGCGCCGCTGGTCGGCGAGCGCGTAGTCGATGACGACGAGGCGCTGGAAGTCCTTGAACCGCGCGGCCGACAGATGGGTGGGCATCCAGGCGACGGTCTGCGGATGCGTGCCAGGCCGCTCGCGCAGGCCGCGAATCCGGTTGGCGTCGTCTCTCGGCCCGTACTCGCCCTCGTCGTACGGCAGGTCGATGATGAGCCGCCACAGCCCGTCCTGGCTGGGCTGGAAGTCGTGATCGGGGAGGTCGTCCGGGTCGGCGATGTTGCCGAAGACGACCTCGGCCGTCCGCTGGGACCCACGCCATACGAGGTTCAGCTCGTCGGCGGTCAGCCGGTCCTGGAGGTCCAGATCGAGTTCCTCGGCGAGCAGCCGTTTGGCGAGCGTGCGCCGGTTGCCGCGGCTGTTGTTGACGTTGGCGTTGGCGATGACCGAGTCCACGTCCACGCCGGCGAGTTCGAGCCGCACGCCCGGATTCGTGTCCGTACCGGTCGCCTTGATCTCGGCGAACTGCGCGGCCCACTCGCCGACCTTCGCCTTGATCAGCCCGACGTCGGCGCCGGGGATGGGGGAGACGACCGAGCCGTGGTTGAGCGCCCCAAGCCGCCGTACGGTGAGGTCGCGCAACGCGGGCACGCTGGGCGCGAGCGCGGAGAGCAGCAGCGTGCACATCAGCCGGTTGTCGCCGACGAAGCTCTTGCACCGACCGAGCAGCACCGGGTCCGTGATCGACTCGCGGCGGTGCGTGTAGCGCTCGACGTCCTCCTCGGTGACTTCGTACGTACCAAGGAGATACGGCCGCAGCTTGGTCCGGTACAGCTTGTCGGCGGTCTGGAACTCGACCTTCAGAGCGTCCACGAAGGGCTTGTCCCCGCCGTCCGCGATCACGGGATACAGATCGCCGAGCGGGATGAGCTGCTCAAGCGTGGCATCGTCGCGGTGATCGGCGAGCAGCTGCCCCATCAGCTTGAGACCGGTACGGGACCGCTGCAGCGCCGAGGAGATGTGGACGAGCGTGTCCATGAAGGCGGGGGAGAAGGGGTACGTCAGCCGGAACGACTGCTCGTCTGCGCCGGTGGTCCCTTCGTCCGATCCGAGGAGTACGTCCCAGACCTGCGGCCCGACCCGCTTGATCTTGGCGAAGGCGGCGTTGAGCTTGTCCGCCGCCTCGGCGTCCTTGGGCCTGAGCAGGCGGGCGTGGGCGATCTGCGGCAGGTTCCGGTCCTCGAGGGTGATCTTGTCGAAGCGACCGGAGGCGAGATTGAGGCTGTCCTGAATCGCGGTCTCGGCCGCGCCGGAGGTCTCCTCGCCGACCAGCTCGCGCAGGTCCCGCTGGCGCGCGATGAACGACACGATCGGAATCGCCCGCCGGGAGTCGGCGCCCTCCACGAAGTTCGTGATCTTGTCGGCCTCGCGCGACACGAACTTCTGGTCGTGGATCCGGTTCGCGAGCCAGAGGATCAGCTCGTCCATGAAGAGGATCAGACCGTCGTAGCCGAGCGACTTCGCGTGCTCCGCGATCACCGCGAGCCCGGCGTCGAGCGAGATGAACCCGTGCTCGTCCTCGGCGGCGTTTTTGGCGAAGCCTGGGAACCAGGTGGAAGCGGCGTCGTGTACGAGCTTTGCGCGCAGCTCGGCCGGGGTGCTCGGGTTGATGAGGTCGAGGTTGACCTCGCCGCCGTCCAGTTCCTCGGCGGCGAGGGCGGTCTCCAGCAGCTCGGAGGTCCAGGCGAAGGAGTCGCCCCACTCGTCCTCACCGTTTCCGTCGCCGCCGACGGTATCCGCGTCGGCTCCGGCGAGCCCCTCGATGAACTTGTCGTCTCCCATCCGCGTCCGGTGCGAGCGGATGTCTTCGAAGAGGGCGTCGGTTCGGTAGACCTGCGGGGTCGGGGCGTTCGGGTGGAGGCTCTTGACATGACTGACGTACCCGCCGAGCACCCGCTGCTCCAGCGACTTCGCGCCGAGCATGTGGTACGGGACCAGGAGGAAGTTCTTCCGCTCGGTGCTGAGCCACTCGTGCTTGGCGAGTACGGGATCGAAGTCGCGCCGGGCGCGGGCGGTGGGGTCGCCTCGGAGGATGGCGTGCAATACCGCCATGAAGTGGGACTTACCGGAACCGAAGGACCCGTGGAGGTAGGCGGCCTTCGACGTGTGTCCATCGAGTGCGGCCTTGATCAGCCCCAGAGCCTCGTCGAAGTTGTCGAGGAGACGCTCCGTGACGACGTAATCCCGCAGCGCGTTCGCCGCACCCTCTGCCGTGACCGCCTCGGCGAGCTTCAGGACGAAGTCGGAGGTGGAGATCTTCGGCTTGATGTCAATGACATCGCGGAGGAGGGGAGCGGTGGCGGGGGTCGGGGGCATGGGGGGCTCGCGTCTCCTGGGGTGGTTTGGTGTGTCTGTGCCTGTTTATGGGGGTTTCTGGGGTTGTTCGGGGCCCGGGGCCATATCAGATCGTAACTGGGAGGGGTGACAGTGCGGGGCGCCGAGGCGAGCGGGACGGTTGGTGTGGAGGGATGCCGGAGCCGCTGGCTCAGCTGAGGTGGGCCACGAAAGCGCACCAGGCGTCGGAGGTGAAGACGATCACCGGCCCGGAGGAGTGCTTGCTGTCGCGGACAGGGATGAGAGCCGGGATGTGCTTGGCGATCTCGACACAGTTGCCCTGCCCGCCGCTGTAGCTGCTGGCACGCCATGCCGCTCCTGCGATTGCGGGCACTATGTGATGATCCTGGCTCATGCTCGGTACTCCTTGGCGATACGGCGGATCAGCGTGAGTGATTCCGCCGGAGGCAACGCTGTGGTGCGCGCGTCGTCGAAGAGTGTGCGGTAGTACGCGACTTCCGGCTCACGCTCCATCCAGATGTTGCCGGTTGGGGTCTCCGTAAGTACGAGATCGAGCGACGTCACCTGGGGAAAGCTCAGCAGCAGGTACGGGCCGAACATACCCGAGTGTGCGCCGCGCGAGAACGGCAGTACTTGGACAGTGATGTTGGCGCGCTCGGCCATGGTGGCGAGGTGCTCAAGTTGAGCTTGCATCACTGTCGGGCCGCCAACGTGTTGGCGAAGGGCTCCCTCTGCCAACACCGCCCAGAGCGTCATCGGGTCTTCGTCGGTGAGCCGTTGCTGCCGGGCGAGCCGCACTTGAACGAACTGGTCGATCTCCGCTGGTGTCTTCCAGGCGCGTGAGGCCACCGTCACTGCGCGGCCGTACTCTGCGGTCTGGAGCAGCCCTGGGATCAGCTGCACCTCGTACGTCCGGACGCTGTCGCAGATCGCCTCAAGTTCGATCTGGTCACGGTAGGAATCACCAAGGACAGAGCTGTATTGATGCCACCAACCGTCGCGTCGGCGTCGGTTGGCTCGCTGAGCCATAGCGCCGAGGCGACTGCGAGTCTCCTCCCCCTCGACCCGGTACGCGTGCATGAGCGCGTTCAGATCCGGGGTGCGGATGGGAACGTGCCCGTTCTCCATTCGGCTGATCTTTCCTTTGGTGCAGTCGAGCAGCTCGGCGGCTTCAGCCATGGAGACACCTGCCTCCTCGCGGAACTTGCGCAGTTCGTCCCCGAGTTGGCGTCCGAGCACGGTGGACGGTTTGACAGTCGGCATGTGTGACTCCTACCAGAGGCCGGACGTGCAGGACGTGACGCTTACCCAAAAGAGTGAAACAGGGCTGTCAGGCTCCGTGCAATATTGCGCCAGTTCATATGCTGCGGAGCGCTGGTCCGTAACGCAGCGGAACTTGAGCTGTGGTGCTGGGACTTGATCAACGGCTGTCGACCCTCAGGGAGCGTCATGGCAGAGAGTCCGGGTTCGAAGGAAGTGGCATTCCGACTGTCCCGTTGCCGTCAAAGTGTGCCGAGATCCCGGGCGGCGCTTCGGACGGTGCTCTGTGAGTGGGGTCTAGGCCAAGACGTCTTGGAGTCGGCCGAGTTGGCGCTATCGGAGCTGGTGACCAACGCGTTGCGCGTGCCTGTGCCGAGTGACCGGCAGGTCGGCGTGGGTTTCGTCTACTGCGTGGAGACACAGGTGCTGCGCTTGGAGGTGAGTGACGCGGGCGGGGGTTGCCCAGTGCTGAGGACGCCGGACGACGACGAGACGTGCGGACGCGGCTTGTTGTTGGTGGAGGCGCTTGCCGACCGCTGGGGTGTGTGCGGTCGGGAGGGCGGGATCGGGAAGACGGTTTGGGCAGAGTTCAAGGCGCCGCGGGTGGCATTACTTCTTGCGCGCGAGCAGGGATCTGCTGGATGAGGACGTGCGAAAGCCCTGCCAGGGCACGGCACTTGGCGTGCGGTGCCTCGGCAGGGCTTGGACGGTGGTCAGTCCTTCGCTGCGGGGCGGCGGCCCCTACCTCGGGTGGCGGCCGGTGGCCTCCAAGCGCGCAGGTCGTCGTCGGTCAGACCGTGCTGGCCCTGGTACAACGAGCGATGCCCGGCGAAGAAGGCGGCGGGAGAGCCGCCGTACCTGCCGTCGAACTCGTTGTGCCACTGGCCGAGCCAGGGCTGGAGTTCGAGCAGGCCGGCGAGGAGCGGGGTGATCTCCTCGGTGGCCAGCTCGTTCACGGTGAAGTACGTCGCGAGGGCCTGCGCCTGCTCCCGGTGGTCCCAGCCGGCCCACCCGAACAACTCGGGGGTACCGCTGATGGGCCCGGTCGCGTACGAGATGAACCGCTCCTTCGGGACGTCCAGCTTGCCGCGCGCTCGCCAGTAGGAGGGCTTGAGGAAGTCGGCCGAGGCGTACTTCGGCGGTAGTACGCGGAGGGAGTCCCGGATCTTCCGCCTTTCAGCCTCGGTCTCGGCAGCGTCCTCCTTGCGCTGAAGGTCCCAGACGTGCTCCCAGTCTTGGCGCTTCTTCAGTGCGGCGGGCTTGTAGCGGAGAGCGGCGAGGAAGGGGACGTGTTCTTCGGCGAGGAGTCCGGCTACGACGGTGGCGAGCTCGGTGCGGGGCTCGTACAAGTCGGCGACTGAGACGAACTCCTCGTCACGGGAGAGGATATCGGTGAGCTGGGTTCGGGTGAGGATGGCGGGCTGCCCGTCTTCGTTGAACCAGTGCTCACGCTTCTCGACGCGGTCGAGCAGCCAGGATCGCAGAGATTTCTGCTGAACGGCGTCCCAGCCATCAGTGGCCCAACGTCGCTTGTATTCGGGCCGTTCGATCATCCCGATGGCGCGGTTGCTTTCGATTGCATCGATGCGCTTCTGCACGACGGCTTTGTAGGCCTCGGACCAATGCGAAGGGAGTTCGATGGTTCGAGAGAACTTGTGGTTGTGGTGATCAAACCAAGTTGTATTGACCTTTCCTTCGGCTTCCTCGCGTGCAAGGATAATCGCAAATGCCCGCTCGGCCGAGTCGAGTTTTGGGATCTCGGAAGACGGAGCTGTGAGGTCTTCTCCGAGAAGGCCGTAGATCGAGTAGACCTGCCAATCCAGTTCTTCTTGGAGTGCAATCATCTCGGCGCGAATTCCGATCCATTTATCCTTTGCGGCCCGAAGGGAGGAAGGCGTTGGCGCTCCTGCGTCAGTTGTGGTTCCTGCAGAGAGATTTACCTGATTCAACGCCTGTGACAGAGTGTCAATCTGCATGCTAAGGGCTGCAGGGAAGGAAGCGGGGATGGGAAGTTCTTCGAGCTTCGTGCCAGTGAACTCGAATCGGTGTTCCCAGGGTTCATCAGCGCCAGCTTGCTCTGCACCTGGGCGCCCCTTGTTGTGGCTAACTTGCTTCAACCAAAACCCAGTGGTGGAGCTATTGAGTAGTCCGAGAATGTGTAGATGCTCGTCTTCGTTTGCTCCATCCCGTAGCTTGATTACAGGTGCGGAACGGTTAAACACCTTTCCGCCGCGATCCAGCGTGAAGTGGTTGTGCGTTGCTACGAATGCGAAAGTGATTGAAAGAGGCGTCTGGTATCGCTCGGGCACCCAGCGGTACCATGTCCACCAGGCTTTCCCTAGTTCTTCCTGCGTCTTTCCCGCAAAATCCGTAGTCGATCGAAGGTGGCTCTTTGAGGTCCACAAAATTCGAGCCCAAGGCGCGTCAGGCGTGTAGGGGAGCGGAGAGAGGTCGGAAGCATAGGGTGTGATAGCAGATTCCGTGCAGTGGGTGCCCCAGTCGCGAACAACTTCGCCGATGATCAACGGCCTGGCCAGTGTTCCTGCGATCTGTTGCCTGCGCAGTGCTGATGGGGTGCTGATGAAGGCGTCATCTTGACCAGGGAAGCTGGCGAAGCCGATGTCGCGCGCGAGAAGCTCCTTTAGTTTCTGGCGACTTGATTTTTGAATGCGGCCGTTAAGTTCTAGCCCGCCATCGGCGAGGACCCACGGTTGCTTGCCGAAATATTGCGCCCTCTCGAGGTCGTCTACGGTAACCCATCTACTAACTGATCCGGTTTCATCGATTTGGCTTTTAATGGCTTGCCAAACCAGCCCTTTCTCAGGCTTTTCTGGTGCGGCAGGCTCTCCTTGCACGCTGCGCACTGTCCGAATTTTTTCTGCGCGCATACTCCCAGCGCGTCGGCGTCCGACCAGAATCACAGTCGGGGTGCCATGCCCAGGAATATAAGCTCCCGAGGTGTCGATGACCTCTGTGAGCTCCACCTTGTGTGCGAAATACTCCTCGATTAGCTTGGTTCCAAACTCCCGCTTCATGAAAGAGTTAGCGGTAATCTGTCCGACCATCCCGTACCCACGCCCATCCGGCTCGCCAACTTTGGCGAGCTGGAAAAATCGCTCAGCGAAGGGTACGGACAGGGCATACTTCCCCGCGCATGACTTATAAAGCTCCCGATAGAGAGTATTAAGCTTCTTGTCCTTGACGGTAATATAAGGCGGATTCCCCACCACCACGTCATACCGCCCCTGCTCAAGAATCCCCTTGAACTCAGGCTCGTGAATATCCTCCGTAGCGTAGGAGAACTCCGCAAGCTCGTCCTTCTGCTCCGCGCTGAACTCCAGCTCCCCCTGACCCTCCGCCCCCCGCACACCGAACTCAAGCTGCCGAGCCTTGATCAGCGAGTCCCCGACCGCCAAGTGAACGGGCCAGTCGTACCGCCCCGCCTCCTCCAGCGTCCGCACATTCGCCGCCGCCATCGCCGCCATCAGCAACCGGAACCGCGCAATAGCCACCGCGAACGGGTTGAGGTCCACCCCGTGTACAGAATCAAGCGCCGCACGCACCCGCTCATGCGCATCCTTGCCCGGCACCCGGTCCGCCCAGAGCTTCACCATCCGCTTGAAGGCGCCGAGTACAAAGTGACCGGACCCGCACGTCGGGTCGATCATCTTCAACTCGCCGAATCGTGAACCCAGTTCACGCACCACCGGGCTCATCGTCCGGTCGAGGATGAACTCCTCCACGAACTCCGGCGTCTGGAGCAGCGCATACGTCTTACGGGCCGCCTCCGACAGGTCCTGGTACAGGTCACCCAGGAACCGCGTGTCCCAACCCTCCGTGCCGTCCTCGTTCAGCGGGTCGCTGAAGTCATGGATCAGGCGTCCGTCGGTGTCTCGCTCGCGCCAGAACTCCACCAGCGCCCGTGCCCCGTCGTGAGACAAGGGGATCTGGTACAGCGGATTGCGGCGGCGGTCGAAGAGCAGCTTGCCGGCCTGCCCCGAACCCAGTTCCGCGAACGCCTTCTCCAGCCAGCCGCGGAACGTCGGGTCGGCGTCCTCCGAATCGTCCGCGACGTACTGCGCGTACCGCGCTTCCGCCAGGTCCTGGCGCTCCTGCTCAGGACCCGCGAGATACGGCTCGGCGATCAGCCCGTTGTCCTCGCAGAAGCGTACGAAGACCGTGCCCAGCACCCACGCCACGGCGACTTGGGTCACCCGCTCCTTGAGCCACTCGTTCCAGGTCGCCGCCGTACGCTCCAGCTCCCGTGCCCGGCCGTACTCCGCGCGCAGCCGAGCATCTACCTCCGGTACGGCTTTGACCTGCTTGTCGAGGTCCGTCTCGACCGCCTTGACCCGTTTGATCAGGTCAGCCAGCAACGCCTTGCTCTTGCGGTCGATCACGTCACACGTCTCCACTCTTCTTCTGCTTGTTCATGACCGAGCGGTGCTCGCCACACCGTCCACCCGTTTCACACGCCGACCGCGTCCGTCATCCCGCCGCCCGGCGCGTCCGCAGCTCGGTGCTTGTTGTCCACCCACGAGTCCGGCAGCTCGATCCACTCGCCCAACCCCGCCTGGTACGGCACCGCCACCGTCCCCAGCCGAGGCGGTCGCGTCGGGTCGCTCTGCGGGCACAGCAGCCACAGCCCCCGCCCGCCCCGCCGGGACCGCTCCGCCAGCCGGTCCAGGACGCCCATCGCGTCGTACCGTGCGAAGACTCCGGCGTCGGTGAGCAGCAGTGGCCCACCGGCCGAAGCCACCCCCGCACCACCAGCCCCCACCAACTCTCCGAGCCGAGGCTCCACCACCCCCCAAGCCGTCCGCGCATACTCCGCGAACTTCATCGCCCCCTTGGACCCGGGCTCCGCCACATCCGCCCGCAGCAGGGTCTCCCAGGTCGGCTTGGGCCTCAGCTCCACCAGTTCGTGCAGGGCTGCCAGGAACAGCTCTGTCACCGAGACCGCCTCCGCCCCGAGACGTTTCCTGCTCAACTCCCGTACCGCCGCGCCTGCCCACGCCGTCCGGACCGTGAGTACCCGGAAGCCGTCCCGCCGGGACGACGACATCAGCCGCTCATCCGAGGACACCGCTTCCGCCAGCTCCGTGTCGTCCGCGTAGCGGTGCGCGGCGATGGTTCCCGTCGCCTGACGGCGGGCGCCGGAGGACAGGAAGCTGGTCGCGTCCGTCAGCTTGCGAGGCAGGTAGCGAAGCGAACGCGTGCCTGTGCGTGTGGACAGCTCCAGGTCGAAGCCCGCCTCCCGCAACGCCGTCGTCAGACGGCCGCCGCTCGGCAGCTCATGGCTGCCGCGCTGGTCCAGCAACTCAGGGAAGCGAGCCCGTACCCGCTCGTGGACCTCGGCCACCGTCAGACCGGGCTGACGTGAACGCTCCAGGTCCGGGATGACGCGGACCAGGCCCGCCTGGGTGAGTCGCAGCGCTCGTACGAGAGGCAGGTCGCGCGGGTAGATCTCCAGGCGTGGAGTCGCGGCGGCGTTGCGGGAGGCCGCCGCCGCCAGTTCGACCGTGCGGCGCTCGTCCCACTCCACCACCGCGCTCGGCGGTGTGACGGTGCCCAGCTCGGCCAGGACGGTCGTGGCCGTCGGGAGGGTCGGCTGTTTGGCCAGCCGGTCGGCGATCTTGCCGAGGCGTTGCGCGTAGTCGAGGAGGCCGGGAGCGGACGGTGTGTCGGGGGCGTCGTCCTCGCCCACCTCCAGCGCCAACAGGCCCGCGCCCATCGCCGTGTCGGACGCCTCCCGGTTCGGCGCGTGCCGGAACTCGCTCTCGTCCAGGGCGAGTTGCTCGACCTCGACCACGGCCCGCACCGCCGCCAGGGCGAGCGCGCGGCGCTGTTCCCGCTCCTCCAGCCGGGTGCCGCGGCGCACCACCAGTGCGTCGGCGACCTCCGCGGCCGAGGCGACCCGGCCCAGGTCGCGGAGCAGTTCGAGGATCTCGGTGCGCAGGGCCCGTACCGCCGGGTGCTTCTTCCACCGGCCGCGCTGGGTCTTCAGCATCTGCGGGATGCGGCCGGCCGAGAGGCCCAGCGCCGTGGCCACATCCTTCTGCTTCGGCCATACGCCGATGTCGGGGAGTTCACCGTGCTCGTCGGGCAGGCGCAGCAGCAGCCGTACCATCTCGCACTCGTTGCGGTTGGACTCGTCCTTCTTCAACTCCGGTACGAAGACCGTCGCCAGGGCGTCCAGGCTGACCGTGCGCAGGGCGGCGTCGGGGAGGCCGGCCGCGCCGCCGCCCGCCGCGATCGCGAGGGCGGCGCCCGCCTCGGCCTGGGTCAGCTCCTCCTTGGCGTCCTTGCGGCCCTCCGGGGTCAGCGGAGCGGCGGGCTGCTCGGCGAGCTGCTGGCGCCACTGCTTGATCCGGCGCAGGACCTCCTTGCGGGTCTTGGCGCCGAGACCGGGTGCGTTGACGAGCTGGCGCTGGCTGTGGTCGAGCAGTTCGCCGACCGTGTTCACGCCGAGGCCGTACACGAACGACTCGGCGGCCGGGCCGAGACCTGACGCCGAGATCGAGGTGGCACGCTCCGCCTGCTTCGCCAGCCGGTCGCGCTGCTGCTCGGCGGTCTCCTCCTCGGCCGCCTCGATCACCGGCTCCACCCGCGCGGCGCCCGTGCCCGCGCCGACGGCGATCTCGGGACGCTGGCGCCGGGAGGAAGACGACGGCTTCGCCTCGTCCAGCGCCAGGAAGACGCGCTTCCACGCGTCCCGCATCGGTTTCAGGTCCTTGAAGCGGTGCGTCGCATCCCGGTGCAGCGCCTGCTGGAAGAACTTGAGCAGCCCGTCCTTCACCGCCGGGTCGAAGGCGTCCACGGCGATCGCCGGGTACGGCTCCTTCTCCGGGTCGGTCTGCCGTGCCGAGACCCGGCCGCCGCCCCAGACCGGCAGCTCGCCCGAGGCCATCTCGTGCAGGGTGACGGCGAGCGCGTACCGCTCGGCGTGGGCGTCGTACACCGAACGCTCGGTGAGTTCCCCGATGAACGGGTCCAGGTAGCCGTCCGTCCCAGCGCCCGTCTCCTTCACCGGGTAGCCGGCGAGCGAGAAGTCGATCAGTACGAGTTCGCGGGTGCGGTTCGGGCGGACCCGGATGGCGATGTTGTCCGGCTTGATGTCGCGGTGCCAGACGCCCTCGCCCTCCAGGAAGTCGACGGCACCGAAGAGGTAGTCGCCGTAGGCTTCCAGCTGGTCCACGGTCAGTCGGCCGGACTCCCGCAGCTGCCGGGCGACGGTCTCCTCGCGGCGCCTGGTGCGGGAGGCGCCGGACTCGCCGGGGTCGGCCTCGCGCTCGTCGCCGACGTACTCCATGACCAGGACCGTCTTGTCCGCGATGCGCTGCGGCTCGGGCTCGATCAGACGGATGATCCGCGAGTCGGGGCGCAGCCGGCCCATGACCTCGGCCTCGCCCTCCAGCACCTCACCGGCCCGCTCCGAGACGGCGACCTTCAGGACCGCGAGGGACTTGGAGAACCGCACGTCCGGGCCGGCCGTCAGATCCCGTACGAGGAATGCGCGGCTGGTCGACCCCGTGCCCAGTCGGCGCCTGACCTCCCAACGGCCTGCAAGGACATCGCCCGCGACCGCTTCCAGCGGGTCCTTCTCGGGCTCGGGTTCGGGGGCGGGTTCCGGCTCAGAGGCGGGAGCGGCGGCCGGAGCCGGAGTCGCTGCCGGGCGCTCCGGCTCGGTCAGGGTGTCCTCGACGACCTCCAGCATGTCCAGGAAGTCGTCCACCGAGGTCAGCCGGTCGGAGACGCTGTAGGCCGTGGCCGCCTGGACCAGTTCGTCGATGTACTCCGACAGACCGTCCACCATGGCGCTGGGCCGCAGGCCCTCGCCCGCCTCGAAGCGGGCCAGCAGTTCGGCCTGGCTGGCGGCCGGGGCCTTGCCGGTGGCGAGCAGATAGGTGAGGACGCCCAGGCCGTAGACGTCCAGGGTGACGGGGTCGGCCTTGGGAGCAGTCAGTTCGGGTGCGAGGTACGGGTCCGCGCCCTCCGCGAGATGCGCTCCCGCCCGGGAGAAGGTCGTGGGCGCGAACCGCTCGCCGCCCGGCCCGCCCGAACCGGTGTCGCGCTGCACGGCGACCTGCCAGTCCGAGATCTGGATGTACGGGTTGAGCCAGCCCGCCTCCTCGGCATCGGCTCCCGCCGCACGGCCACGGGGACGCGGCATCACATGGATCGCCCGTGCCGCGAGCGTGCGGTGGTAGATCCGCCGGCCGTGCGCCGAACGCACCGTCTCGGCGAGCTGACGTACCAGCGCCATCCTGCTCAGCACGTCGAGCTTCTCGCCGTACTGCGCCAGGTACTCGTCCAGCCGCAGCGTCCGCGGGTCGTAGTCGAAGATCAGCGCGGGACCGGCCGGATGCCCCGACGGGTCGTACTGCTTCAGCTGTACGACGCCGGGGTGCCGGAAGCGACGCAGTACCGCGGCCTCGCGTCGCGCCGCCCGCTCCACCGCGGCGCGCTGCTCGGCATCCGAGCCGCGTTCGCGCAGGTAGACCCGAACTCGGGCCGCTTCAGGGAGGTCGCTGTGGCGGGCCAGGTAGTCCGACCACGTGGGCCCCGAGTCGAACGACTTCCGCTCCAGCTGATACGGCCCGACCCGGTACTCGGCGTCACTGGGCGCGATCCCGATCCGCTCCAGCGCGGTCGCGATGGCACGCGACTTGGGGGCGTCGATACGCCGACGCTCGTCGACGGGCGGGCGCTCCAGCATCTGGAGGAGCTGGTCCACGGTGTACAGGCCGTGCTGATCGTGTGCGGGCAGGCGATTGCGCAGAGCGGAGTCGGTGAAGCACACCGCCTCCGACACCCACACCTGCACGCCCTCCCGGCGCAGCAGAGAGGCGAGCTCCTTGGCCTTCTTGTTCGCCAGGTGCAGCGGATTGCCGTGCGAGATCTGGCGCCCGCCGGGCTGGGTCTGCAGCCAGGTGCCGTTGCGGGACTCGACCGAGCCGTGCCAGTCCTTCAGCTCGATCAGATGCACCCCGCCCGGCGCGATCACGAGGAGGTCCACCTCACGGACGTGACCGGTGCCCGCGGTGAAGGTGAAATTGGACCAGGCACGCCAAGGACCGCTGTCCCCGAGCTGCTCGCGGATGGCCGTCAGGCCCCGCCGCTCATGCTCGAACTGGGATTCGGTGACCGTGACCCACCGGCCGTCCCGCATACGTGATCCCCGCTTTGATCGTCTGAGCTTCCTGCCGTGCCGCCCCGACCAAAGGTGCTCGGGCGGCGAAAACGCCCTTCGTATGTTACTGGGCGTGCACCGGCCGTGCGGTTGTCCTGCAGGAACGCTCTCCTTGAGGTGAGCATGCGCATTCCGGCCTGGCGGCCGGATCGTGCCCTTTTCAGCCCCTTCCTCCCTCGTCACGCTGGATTCACATCAGCGCGGGGCACAGTCGCGGGGCACTGTGGAGGGGGCCGCCATGTCCGGACCGCTGTACGTCCCAGTCCTTCCGGCGAGGGCCCATGCGGTGGCCGCGGTCAAGAAGCTCGCCCCCGGGATCCGTGACCGGATGGCCCCGCTGTGGACGCTCCCGGTCGTCAAGGGCGAGGACGCCGGCCAGCTCGAAGAGGCGGTGGAGAAGGATCTCAGGCGGGTCGCGGGCGTCCACAAATACACGTCGGCATGGCTTGACGTGCCGTACGCCGCTCTCAACCAGGCCCCCTACGGACAGCTGCTCCCCTTCTACTGGCGCCACACGGCGCTGCGACCCGTCACCGACCCGGCCCTTCCGGCATCCCACCAGGCTGTGGCCGTGGAATGCGCCGGTGAGGGCGGTGGTGGCCTGGGAATCCGCATACGGGTGCCCGGCACCTGGAACGACGAGCTCGCCGGACGCACGGGAGCGCTGCTCGCGCGACTGGATCCCGGAGTGCCAGTGGATCTTCTCCTCGACCTGCAGACCGTTCTGCTCAGCCGTCCCGACGCGGGCAAGGAAGCACTGCGCGCGCTCGACACACTGGTTCCGCTCGCCGCATGGCGCACCGTCTCCCAGCTGGCAGGCGGCTTCCCGAACGAGGTCGACAGGGTGCTCGACCGGGACCGGGGCGAGGCCGAGCGAGCGGACTGGGACACCTGGCACGAGTTACGCGCGAGCCGGCGGCCGTACGCGCAGTCCGTCCGCTACGGCGACTACGGCATCCTCGCCGCACGCAACCTGCTGAGATCGGCGGACGACGACGACCGGTCCCGCTACGGGCTGCTGCGGTACACGACGGAACGCACCTTCCTGCTCGCCAGGTTCTGGGCCGAGAAACGGGGCGAGACCGGAGTCACCCGTGAGGCGGCTCGCTGGATCACCGGATTCCCCGACTTCCGCGGCTCGGCCGCGAGCACGGGCGACCGCTGGTACGCGCAGTGCGCCGACACCACCGGTGCACAGGGCACGGGCAACGCCCAGACATGGAACACCATGGGAAACATCCAGCACATGACCCATGTGGTCCGCTGCCTGTCCCGGGGGACTGACTGACCGCGACGTGTTTCGGGGCCCCTTCAGAGGCTCTCCAACGCTTGACGCAGGTCCTGAGTGAACGCCTGCCAGGACGCGAGCTGCTGGACTGGTCCCTCGCGATCCAGCATCTGCAGCAGGCGGGCTCGATTCTCCGGGAAGCGCTTCTGGAGCTTCTCCAGACGGCGCCCCTTGTCCTCGCTGGCGGTGGCGATCGCCTGCTTGAGGAGTGCCTTGGGGTCTCTCGCCGACTCGGCCCGCGTCAGCCCAGGGAGGTTCAGCGCCACCTTGCCGTTGGGGTTTCCCGCCACTTCGCGGATCGCCGCGTGGTCCAGAATCAGCCACGCCTCCAGCATCCGTACCGGGATCACGGGCACGTGCACCAGGTCAGGGCACACCTCAGCGACCGCTTCCGCGATCTCAGTGCGCCGCTGTTCCGGGGGATTGCCGTCGGAGTCGCGGTGGATGACGACGAGGTCGTACGCCTGCCACTCATCGCTGAGTCGCTGTGCAGCTCGTAGCTTGTCCCTGACCGAGTGGCCTGGTTTGTCCGGCAGCCGGTCCAGTTCGGGAAGTGTCACAAGAATCTCGCGACCCACCTCCGCCCCGATCGCCTTGATGTGGTCGCTCAGGCCGGTGTCGCTGGACCCCTCGCAGAGGTAGAGGGCGTGCACCGTCACGAAGCGCTCCCCGCGAGGGTCAGCCGGGCCTCCGGCGGAGGTGTGAGGTACGCGAGGATGTCGGCCTTGGTGCCGTAGCCCTTCTCGGCGCCGCTGGCCCGCCAGGTGCCGGCGAGCGGACGCAATCGCAGGCCACGTGCCGCCTTGCCCACGCCCCGGGGAATGCTCGCAGTGTCGGCGATCAGCAGATCGGGCGCGCCCACGAGCTCCACGACACCCGGGGAGTGAGTGTTGATCAGGACTTGTCGGAAGGGGTTGTCCTCGTCCACTGGTTCGGACGGGTCCACCGCGAGATCGCGCACCAGGTCCACCATGGCGGAGAGATTGGCCGGGTGGATGCCGTTCTCCGGCTCCTCCATGCACAGCAGACCGTGCGCCTGCGGGTCCTCGAGCAGGACGCACAGGGCCAGGAAGCGCAGGGTTCCCTCCGACAGGCTGCGCGCAGGGAGCACCATGCCGTCGATCTCATGGAGCTTGATCGTCAGCAACTCGCGTGTGTCGTCCGCTTCGACGTCCAGCGTCTTGACGTGCAGTCCGGACAGATCCGACAGGCGCCCCGCGACCCTGGAGTAGACGCGGGCCGGGTCGTCCGGAAACCTCTCTCGCGCGATCCGGTCCAGGCTGCGCGGCAGGTGCAGGCCGTCGGGCTGCATGTCGCTGGGGTCCCGGTAGGTGTCGGACGTGCGCAGGGCAGAGGGCTCGAGGGCAAGTCGCCGCCACGACTGCATTTCCCGCCGGGCCGCCAGGATGGTCGGGTCGTCGTTCAGATTGATCGAGGAGAGCAGGGTCTTGGCCGCTCGTCTCCCAGGTGCCGGACGGGGCTGCCCTTTACGGCCGCCGTCGGCGTGAACGCGGATGACGGGGTCGCCCCCCTCGAGAGACGTGGAGATGTAGGGGGCGGACCGGCGACCGCGGACGACGCTGCTTCGAAAGGCTCTGGCGTGCGGGAACCGAAGATGCGAGGGGGCATCGCTCGACCTGATCTGATTGAGGTCCTCGCGGAGCAGGGTCAGCCTGCCGCTGCGCTCCCCGCCCTGCGGCGGCTGGTACCCGAGGTGAAGCTCGTAACGGAGGAAAGTGGCCGTCGGTTCGGCAAGCCGGCCGAAGTCGTCCTCGACCTCACCCGGGACGATCATCTCCGCGGCGAACTCCATCCGGTGCTCGCCGTCCGAGTAGCCGTTCCAGAACAAATCGCGCGCGTCGCCATGCAGCGCTCCATGGGTCCCGCGGACGGCCTGGGCGGCCTCGATCATGGAATGGTCCGTGAGCAGGCTCAGGAACTGGATCGCGTCGAAGACGTTCGACTTTCCGGTGCCGTTCTCACCTGCGATGCAGGTGAAGGGACCGAACTCGACGTTGAGGTCGAGCAGGTTCTTGAATCCACTGACTTCGAGTCGTGTCAGCATGTGTCCCCTCGGCGGTCCGGTGCGCACAGGAATGATAGAGCGCCAGGTGGTTGCGGACGGATCGCTTCGGGCCGCTGACAGGCCACGGAGCCGCGCTACCGGCCCGAGAGCTGGCAGGATGTGTCCGACAGGACAGTGGATCGTGAAGTCGTCGATGTACGGAGGAGAGGTCGCCGCGGTGCCTCCGACTCACGGAGCCGATACGGGGACGCCCTCGCTGGACAGAGCGGCGCTCCTGGCCGGTCTGCGCAAGCAACTGAGGATCCTGGAGACGGATCTCCGCGAGCTCAGCGACAACGTCGACCAGTATCGCGACCGGCTGCGGGGCGTATACGAGCAGGAGAGGGCCGCCGGTCGTACGGCCACTACGTATGGTGCCTGGCGCGACGAACGCATCACGCAGGTCGCGGTCGCCTGGGTACTGGGCGCGGTGTTCGTGCGCTACTGCGAGGACAACGACTTGATCGACAGGCCGTTCATCGCAGGGCCGGGCGGGCGCCTGGCAGAGGCGGAGGAACGGCAGCGCGCCTGCCTGGCAGAGCGGGAGGAGCCACAGGACCGGGACTGGCTGGTCGAGGCCTTCACGCAGCTGGCGCGGTCCCACCCTGTGATGGACCGCATTTTCGACCGCGAGCACAATCCCCTCTGGCAGCTGCCGCCCTCCCCGCGGGCGGCAGCAGGCCTGGTCGCCTTCTGGCGGCAGCGAGACGAGAACGGTTCCCTCCTATTCAACTTCACCGATCCGCAACTCGACACCCGTTTCCTCGGGGAGCTGTATCAGGACATCAGTGAGGGAGCGCGGCAGGCCTACGCGCTCGTCCAGACTCCGGAATTCATCGAGGAATTCATCCTGGACCTCACCGCGGATCCGGCTATTGCGGATTTCGGCCTCAAGGGCTTTCGATCCATCGACCCGGCTTGCGGCTCGGGAGGGTTCCTCCTCGGGCTCTTCGGGCGGCTGCTGAATGCCTGGCGGACGGTTGCCCCCGGGACCACGGACGATGAGTTGATCCGCCGTGCCCTGAATTCCGTCCATGGCTGCGATGTGAATCCGTTCGCCGTGAACATCGCGAGGTTCAGGCTGTTGATGGCTGCTGTGCAGGCGAGTGGTCGACGACCGCTGAGGCAGATGCCGGGGTGGGAGGTCAATGTGGCGGTCGGGGACGCCCTCCTGGAAGGCCGTGGCGCGCCCGACGAGCTGCTCCATACGACCGGAGATGTTGCCGAATTCTCGGCCTCCTGCGACCTTCTCGGAGTGAATTCCTATCATGTCGTGGTGGGGGAGCCTCCGTATGTTTCCGTGCGTGACGTGACGAGACGAGCCGCATATAGGCGGTCCTATGATGTGGCCACTGGGGCATTTCCGCTTTCGCTCCCATTCGTGGAGCGGATGTTCCAGCTGGCTGTGCGTAAGAATGAAGCAGTGCTCGGCGGCTACGTCGGGCAGTACACGTCCAGCTCCTTCACTAAGCGGGACTTCGGCGAGAAACTGATCGAAGACTTCCTCCCCTACGTCGGACTGACGCATGTCATCGACACATCGGGCGCTTATGTGCCGGGCCATGGGACACCGACCCTGATTCTTGTCGGTCGCAATGACCCGACCATGCGTGATGCCCCGGTCCGGGCGCTGTTCAGCGTGCACGGCGAGCCCACACTGCCGGAACAGGCGGACCAGGGAATTGTGTGGCAGTCGATCCTCGACCACATCGACCAGCCCGGCAGCACCTCGGAATGGGTGAGCGTCGAAGATGAACCCCGCCACCGCTTCAGCCGATTCCCGTGGCCCATGGTGGGCGGCGGAGCGGCGGATCTCATGGACCGGCTCTCGGAATCCCCGCGGCGATTGGTCGACGTAGTATCCGGGACGGTCGGAGCTGGCTCCGACCCGGGGGAGCGAGACGTCTTTGATCTCGGCCGGCCGTGGTTCGACCGACACCCCGACGCGTCCGGACTGAGCCGCGGCCTTGTCACCGGGGAAGTCGTGCGGGACTGGCGTGCTGAAGCGGCAACGGAAGTCCTGGCTCCCTACGACGGGGACGGTTCACCGCTTCCCCTGAACCTGAGCAGCTCGTGGGGGCGCCACCTCTGGACGATGCGACAGATCCTCCGCACGGCCCCCGGACGGCGGGAATCTTCGCAGGCCTGGCCCTGGTGGACCTGGCGGCGCCGGCTCCCAGAACGCCAGCAGGGCCCGATGATCACGTTTGCCGCAGTGGCCACGCACAATCACTTCGCGCAGGCAGACGACGCTGAGGCGTTCAGCAGGACGGCACCCGTACTGCGTCTGGCGGCCGACGAGAGCGAGGACGCGCACGTCGGTCTCCTCGGAGTCCTCAACTCGTCCACGGCGTGTTTCTGGCTCAAGCAGACCAGCCCCGACAAGGGGAATGCCGGGGTGACCCTCTCCTCGGCGGGCAAGGAATGGGCACGTGCTTACAGCTTTGCGGCGAAGTCCCTTCTCCAGCTTCCGCTTCCCTACGACGCTCCCCGAGCCCGTTCACGGGAACTGACCAGACTGGCCAGGCTCCTTGACGCCCAGCAGCCGAGTACTTTCTTCGCGGGTCGGCGCCTGCCCAGCCGGAAGGTTCTGGACGCTGCGCAAGCCGCATACGCGCAGACCCGCCATGAGATGGTCGCCCTCCAGGAGGAACTGGACTGGGACATCTACGCCTCGTACGGACTGCTGTCGGCCGATGAGCGAGCCCGTCTGACTACTTCCCCGGATTTCGCACTCCCTGAGCTGAGGCCAGGGGAGCGCGCGTTCGAGATCGTGTGGGCACGCAAGGTCGCCGACGGTACGGCCTCGCCGTCCTGGCTCGAGGGGCCGTCCTGGTTCGACAGGCACGAAGTCACACCAGTCACGGGCATCCCGAATCATTGGCCGGCGGCCTACCGGGACGTCGTACAGGCCAGAATCGATGCCATCCAGTCCCATCAGGCGATCGCTCTCGTCGAGCGCACTGAGTACAAGCGACGGTGGGCGACAGAGCCCTGGGAGAAGCGCGAGGAGCGAGCACTGCGCACGTGGCTGCTCGACCGTTGCGAAGACGAACGACTCTGGTTCGAGGAGAGCAACGGCGAGAGGTATCCGCGCCCCCGCACGATCGGTGAACTGGCAGGGCAACTCGCCGACGATGCCCAGGTCCACTCCGCAGCCGCGCTCTACGCGGCCGACCACCTGGGACGGCGCGATGCCACGCTCGCAGATGTGCTGGCCACGATCCTGGACGGTGAGCAGGTCCCGTATGCGGCAGCGTTGAGGTACAAGGAGTCGGGACTGCGCAAGCGCGCACAGTGGGAGCGGGTCTGGGAGCTTCAGCGCCGCGAGGACGAGACGGGCGAGGCATTGGGGATTCCCGTTCCGCCAAAGTACGTGAGCGCCGATTTCCAGCGCGCGTCCTACTGGCCGATCCGAGGCAGGCTGGACATTCCCAGGGAACGCTTCCTCTCCTATGCCGATGTCGTTGAGGAAGGCGACGGTCTGGTGCTCGGTTGGGCTGGCTGGAGCGAGCCGGATCGTGTTCGCGTTCTGCTGGATCTGATCAGTGCCATGGGTCGGCAACCAAATCCGGCTGTGCACCGGATTACCCCTCTCCTGGCCGGAGTACAGGAACTGCTCCGCTCCATGCATCGGTGGGAGGGCCAGGAGGATTCAGTGGGCCAGGCCGGTCAAACCGAGTTGCTCCAGCGTCACTTCGAAGACCTGCTCAACGCATATGGGCTCAGCACGAACGACTTGACCTCCTGGCGACCGCGCCGCCACACGATCAAGCGCCCATGATGCCCTGCACGCGCCTGGCCGGATCAGCATCCTGACCTTCCATGACGGCATAAAGTCGCGCCAGGTGGCCATGTCACGTACTGGCCGACGGGGAACGGGGGGAGCACGGGATGACGGGGGCCGAACGGCACCATCCGGTTGCTGAGTTGATACATGCGGCCCGGCTGGAAGTCGCGGCGGAGCTGCGCAGCGACGGTGGCAACGGGCCGAAGGCGTCCTTGCGTGCGGGACGCAGGACCTCCGAGGCGGGGGAGAAGTACGAATACGAATTCGAGTGCAAACGCTGGCCCGTCGCCCTGAACGGAAAGCCCCTGCTGATCCGTGCCTCTCGGTCGCGAGGCACCTGGGCGCCGGCCGAAGCCGCACCGCTTTCGCAGCAGAAGCTCCGAGTCGTCACCCAGGTCGACCTGGGGCCGAGCCCGGCTCAGGTACAGCTCAGAGTCGATGACTCCGCCACCTGGCGGGTCCTGGCGGAACGGCTGGCCGCGGTCGGCGAGGAGAACCACCCGGTGCGACTGGAGAGCGCCGGCTGGATGATCGGACGGGGCAGTCCAAAAGTCGCGCGTGACGGTGATCCCGGTCGCTGGGTGGCCAACTGGCCTTCGCTCAAACTCAATTCGCGTCAACGTCAGGCCGTGGAGCAGGCCCTCGCCAGCGAGATCACCTATGTGTGGGGGCCGCCCGGGACCGGCAAGACGGATGTGATCGCCCACATCGTCGAAGGCAGCTGCAGGCAGGGACTCAACGTCCTCTTCCTCGCCCCGACGAAGGTCGCGGTCGACCAGGCGCTCGAGCGGATCTGTGACCTATTGGCCGGGGAGAATGGATTCGGCGCCGGTCTGGTGCAGCGGGCCGGAGATATCGACGTCGAGTCGCTGCGGGACCGCTACGGCGAGTACGTGGAACCGGAGCGCATCGCCGCCCGCCTCTCCGCGCAGTTGCAAAGCCAGTTGACGGAATGGAGCGCCACGCTGACCGCCGTCCGTGAAGGTATCGCGCTCTGCGACCGGATGCGGGGTCTCGAGGAGGGGCTCGTCACGGCCCGTACCGCTTATGAGAAGGCAGGCAAGGCTGCCCAGAGCGCTCGTCAGACATTCGGGCAGGCACAGATCGTGGCCGGGCAACTCGCGCTTCGCATCAGGGACATGGGGCAGCCAACGGGTTGGCGCGCCGAGCGGAAGCAGGCCAAGCTTGATGCTGCCGTGTCGGGCTTCCAGGCGGCCAACCAGCAGGCTGCCGAGGCGGAGCGCGCCGAGAGGGCGGCAGAGTCCGCCCAGGGCAAGGCTCTTGCCGACATCACCCGCATCAAGGCGGACCTCACACGGCTCACCTCCGCACTCACCGGACTGCCCTCCCGCCCGGACCTGGTGAAGCAGGCCGACGCCGTGCAGCAGAGCATCGTTGCGGCCGAGGCGGAGCTGCGCCGCATCACGGACGCCGTACGCAGGAACTGCCGGGTTGTGGGAACCACCGTGGCCAAGGCGGTCCAGTCCCGGCCCCTCCTCCAGCGCACCGACGTCGTAGTGATCGACGAAGCGGGCATGGTCGATCTGCCGTCCGCCTGGTATGTGGGCGGACTGGCCGGCAAACGTGTCGTCGTCGCCGGGGACTTCCGGCAACTGCCCGCCATCACCAAGGCGCCCGAGGACCGAGCAGCGTCTGAGGACGACAGGGCCCACGCCCGCCGTTGGTCGGCCACGGATGCCTTCCGCGCCGCCGGGCTGGTCAGCCCGGCAGGGACCGTCCTCCAGCAGCCTCGGCTCGTCGCGCTCAACACCCAGTACCGCATGAGGCCGTCGATCTGTGCCCTCGTGAACGCGGTGGCCTATCCCGACGCCCCGCTGACCACCGGCCGTGACGACACTAGCCGCATCCCGTTCAACACCCTCGTCGATGCGCCGATCATGATGATCGACACCTCACGACACCGAGTTCCCGGCCCCAGCCACCTCAGCAATCCCGTGCACACCGCAGTCGTGCACGAACTCGTACGAGGACTCCAGTACGACGGCGTGCTACCGGGCAGGAAATGGCAGAACGTCCCGCCGGGTGAACGGGCGACGGACCGTCTCGCGGTGATCACCCCCTACAAAGACCAGGTCAAGGCCCTCGGGCAGACCCTCACTGAGCGCTTTGGAGCCGAACACGAGGGTCTGGTTGCCACTGTGCACCGCTTCCAGGGCAGCCAGCGACCCGTCGTCGTGCTGGACGCCGCGGCGGGTTCCGGTGACCGCCTCGGACGGTTCTACGAGGAGACGGGACTCGACTCGCAGACGTGCCGACTCCTGAACGTCGCCCTGAGCCGTGCCCAGGACCATCTGGTCGTGATCGCCGACGTGGAGTTCCTGCGCCTGAAGCTGCCCGCGCGCAGCGAGGCGCGGGTGATGCTCGATCACTTGGAGGCGCACGCCCAGACCCTCTCCGTGGATCAACTGATCCCGATCAGAAGCGCGGCGGACCTCGCCAGACTGCCCCAGGAAGAGCTGACCCGCCCGGCCTTCTTCCCCGCCGACCAGGTGGACCGTGCCGTACGTTGGGACATCGAACGAGCCTCAACCCGCATCGACATATACACCTTCCTGCTGTCACCGACTCGGGTGCGCCAGTGGACGAGGCTCTTCGCGGCGCGAGCCGCAGCAGGCGTCGAGATCGTGATCCACACCCGCTCCCCACAGGAGCAGCGGGACCCGGCCGGGGCCGAACGGCACCAGAGCCTTGTCGACCAGCTCAAGTCCGTTGGATGCACGGTCACTTATCGGGAGCGCATGCATGAGAAGGTCTTCATGGTGGACGACACCGTGCTCTGGCACGGCTCTCTCAACTTGCTGGCGGCCATGGGCCCGACCGACCTCATGATGAGACTTGAAGATCCTGAGTCGTGCGCTCAGGCGCGGAAGGTGATGGAGCAGGCGCGTATGGAGAGGCCGGTCTATCAGCCACGGAATGAATCGCAGCGCACGAGGACGGGTCGCGGTGGCAAGAACCCTGGCAAGGAAGAGGGGGTCGAGGTTGGGGCTGTGGTGTGGGGCCGTCTGTATCTGAACGTCTCCTACCGGTACAAGGACGAGGCCAAGTCACAGCTCAACGCCAGTTGGGATGAGGACAACAAGCTCTGGTACGTAGACGCGGACAGCGCCTCCCGGGACAAGCTTGAGCGATGGCTGCGTCCCAAGCGCTGATTGTTATGACAAGGGGGACCGAAGCCAACAGATTCTGGCAGAGGGCGGGCTGTGCCTGTCCCAGCCGTGCCCGTGGCAGGCGCTTGAGCCGCTCGGTCCCGCAGCGAGTCTGTGCAGGCCAGAGCACGTGTCGACGGATCGAGCACTGTGCTGGGCGTGCAGCCCGACTCGTCTGCCGCCTTTCGTTGAACGCCGGCCCGATCGTGACCGGGTCGGCTTCACGGAGGTGCTCTCGCTGTTGCGTCCTCCTTCAGGGCCTCACCTCACCCCACCGTCGGACTCGGCGACACCGTGGTGTTCGCCGGCGGAGTGAGGACAACCTCCGGCTGGCCTGCGATCGCTGGTGGTGGGGTCAGGGACTGGGCTGGGAGGTTGGGGGAGTTGGTTTCCTGGGGGAGGACCTGGGTGAAGTCGACCAGGCCGGTCTTCTCCACTGCCGCGATGTGGTTCAGGACGGTGTTGTTGGCTCGGTCGGCCAGAGCGCGGACGAGGGAGTTTGTCGTGGTGGTGCGGATGGCGGCGATCGTGGTGAGGAACTGGCCGTTCGTCGTGCGCAGGGTGGTGGCCATGTCGGTGTCGAACTGCTTGCCGTTCTCGCCGTTCAGCCGGGACTCGAAGCCCTGCTGCTGGGGCGATGGCTGGTTGGGCAGTGTGATGCCCAACTGGTCGGCGACTTGACGGCAGGCCGCGTCCAGCGCGGCGTCCCCGGCCACCAGTTGCTCCCCGGCGCTCCTGACCGCCTTCGTCGTCCCCTTCTTCAGCGCCTTCTCGCCGACGGGGTACTCCCACAGGTCGGCCGCGCGCGTCTTGACCACGAAATCCCGGTCTGCCGCCGTCACCGGGCCGGTCGCCGGGTGGGCGACGATCCGTGACGGCGCGCTGTTGATCTTCTGAACTCCGAGCATGGCGGGATAGAGGAGGGAACCGAGGGTGAGGCTGACCGCACCACCTATGAAGAGAGTTCCCGCCGCCTTCCGTGAAACGAGCACCGTGTCTCCTGATCCGGTTCATCGGATCCCGCACACACCGTACTTACGGATCGCAGGGCTTTCGCGGACCTCTTGTGCTCGCCATGAGTTGGTAAAGAGATTGGTCGGTGGTGAGTGTCTGATGTGGCGTCAGTTCCGTGAGTGGGAAGTAGGGCCGTTAGGCCCTAGGAGGCGGGGGCCTCACCGTCGACCATGTAGCGGCGGCCGGGAAGAGGCAGGCCCATTCCCGCACGTCTGGTTCTTCCCGGCCCGTCGAACTTGCCAGTGGCCCAGCCTGCGTCAGGACAGGGGCGCCGTCGTCACCGCCGTCGCCGTCACCGTGTTGTCGCATTCCGCGAACACCCCGTCGTCCAGGGCGACTTGGTGCGCGCCGGCGCTCGGGAGGCCGATCACCAGGGTGGGGTACGTCACCGGGGTCGTACCGGACTTGCAGTAGCCGTCCGCCTCGCCCTGCACCTGTACGAACGTCAGCTTGACGCGGGCCTTGCCGCCGGGGGCCAGCTTGACCGGGGTGGCGGTGCCGGTGGGGGTCACCTTCAGCGGGGCGTTGTGGTCCGGGGAGCCGTTGCCCGCGCCGGCGACCGTGGGGTGGCCCTGCAGGGTGCACGTCTGCTTGGAGGTGTTGGTGAACTCGACGATCGCCGCGCCGGTCCCGGTGCCGACGGGGCGGTTGGCGGCCTGGTGCGCGGTGACCGTCAGGACGGTCGCGGCGCAGGTCTTGGGCGTCGTACCGGTACCAGTACCAGTACCAGAACCCGTACCCGTACCCGTACCCGTACCCGAGCCTGACGACGAACCTGTGGAGCCCGTGGAGTGGGTGTCGGAGGCGGGGGACGCCTTCACGGGCGTCGTGGTGGGGGTCGAAGTCGGGCTGGACGATGTGTCCGTGGAGGGGGCCGCGCTGGTCGGTGCCTTCGAGGGGGAGTCGCCTGCGGACGACGAACCGCCTGCCTGGCATGCCGTCACCAGCAGCGCCGCCGAGAGTACGGCCATCGCCGGTGCGGCCTTGCGGATGCGGTTCCTGTTCACGTACTGCATGGGATCCCCCGATGTCGCTCTTCCGGGCGCCGGTCCTTGCCTGCGCCCGTCGATCTAGACAGGGCTGCCGGGCCGGGGGTTTCCGCTGTGCGTCGGCTGTGACAGACGCGGATCATCCGTGACGGTGCGGTGACGGACGGGAAAACGAGGCGAGGCGGTGCCGGACGGGGAGTCGGGAGTCGGCACCGCCTCGCGCGGTGGGGCCGCCGGGGAGCGGTACGGGCCCCTGGTCAGCGGTGGTACGGCGGTCAGTGGCAGGGAGGCGGTCGGTCAGGCGATCGCCGTTGCCTCCTCCTTCTCGATGCCGACCGTCGCGTCGTCGTTTGCCTTGCCGCGCAGTGCGATCACGCTGAGCAGGCAGCAGGCCAGGGCCGCGATGCCGCAGACGACGTAGCCGATGGCGTAGCCGTTGCCGAGGGCTTCCAGGGCGATGGGTACGCCGCCGCCGGGCGGAGACTGCGGGGGGACCGAGTTGGAGGCGAGCGGGCCGCCCTCGGCGGCGACCTGCGCTGCCGCCGCCTTGGCCTGGGCGGAGAGGCCGGACGAGGCGAGCTTCTGGGTGAACTCGTCGGCGGCCCGGCTCAGTGCGATCGCACCGATCACCGCCGGGCCCAGCGTGAAGCCGAAGTCCCGCAGCAGGCTGGTGGAGGCGCTGGCCATGCCGGCGTAGTGCACCTCGACCGTGTTGACGGCGGTCGCGGTGATCGAGGAGACCGTCAGGGCGAAGCCGATGCCGACCAGGCCGATGGGGAGGATCAGCGAGGTCAGCGCGCGGTCGTGGACGGAGAGGGTGGCCGCGATGAAGTCGCCCGTCGCCATCAGGGCCAGACCCGTGCCGAGCACCCAGCGCGGGCTGACCTTCTCCAGGAGCCGGGAGATCAGCGGCATCAGCAGCAGCGTCCAGGCGTTGAGGAGGATGAAGGCGAACGAGCCGCGCAGGGGGCTCTGGTGCTGGATCGGGCCGAGCCGGATGCTGGTGGCGTAGGCGGTGCCCAGGTAGCTGAACATGCCGACCACCGCGACGAACGAAGCCACCGCGAACGCCCGGTTCTTGAACAGGTCCAGCCGCAACAGCGGGGAATCCGCGCGGAGTTCGGCCACGATGAACAGGCCGACGAAGACCGCCGCGACGACGTACGCGATCACCACCGGTGTCGCGGTCCAGCCGTCCGCCGGGCCCTGGATCACCGCGTACAGCAGGGCGAACATGCCGATGCCGATGGTGATCTGACCGGCGAGGTCGAGTGAACGGCCTTCCGGCGCACTGGAGTTCTGGGCGAGGAACTGGCTGAGCACCGTGCTGACGAGGGCGAGCCCCGTGACGACGATGAACGCCCAGCGCCAGGAGCCGTAGTTGCCGGTGATACCGCCCAGGACCGGGGCGACGAAACCACCGCTGGACAGGGCGGCCGCCCAGATGGTGATCGTACGGGCGCGGTCGCGGGCGGAGTGCGTTCCCGCGGCGATCATCGCGAGGGAGGTCGGGAACAGGGCCGCGGCGCCGAGGCCCGCGATCGCCTGGCCCACCCAGAGCATGTGGATGCCGGTGCTGGCGGCGGCCAACGCCTCGCCGATCACCAGCAGTCCGCCACCGCCGACCAGCAGCCGTTTGCGGCCGAACAGGTCGCCGAGGACGCCGAACGTCAGCTCCAGCACCGACACCGGCAGCAGGAACGCGTCCGAGATCCAAGTCAGTTGCGAGCCGACGGGATGCAGGTCCTCCTGGAAGAGGCCGTTGAGGGTGGCCGGCATGGCGAGGGCGATCTGGGCGAGGCAGACCGCGAAGCAGCCGGCGATCAGGGTGCCGACGGGGAGGCCGCCGGACGCCGGTCCGGCGGCGGTGGAGTCGGGTTCGGTATGCGTTTCGGTGGACACGAGGGGCTCCCCTTTGAGCGGGTTTGTCGGGGGATGGCGGCGCCGAGAAACGCTGCGAATGTAGGGCAGTTTTTCGACGACGGTCAATGGGTTGCCCAATATTCGCAAGCAAGGGAGTCCCGCGGAGGCCCCGTGGTGGCCCCGTGGTGGCCCCGTGGAGGGTCCCGTGGAGGGCCCCCGGCGGATGCTCAAGCCATGATCAAGCCGGCTCTACGGCGATCATGTCCAACGTGCTCGCGGCCTCGCGCTCGGCCAACTCCTCGTAATGGAGGGCCAGTTCGCGGAAGAGCGCCTCCGCGTCGGCGGCCGGCCAGTCCTCGGGCAGGTGCTCGGCCGGCAGATGCGGGTCCTGGCGGATCTGGTCCAGCCAGTCGGTGTGCAACAGCAGCTGCCGTACGAGCGTCCCCGCCTGGTCCGCCTGGTCCGCCTGGTCCGCCTGGTCCGGCTGGTCCGGCTGGTCCGGCTCGCCGGCGCCGACCTCGGCGTGGGTCCCGGCGCCCGAGCCCGCCCCGGCGCCCGTGCCCCAGCGGGTCATGAACGCCTCGTACCCCTTGCCGATGGAGTCGACGTCGAACGCCGAGTGCAGGACCGTACGGGCCTCGGTCGGGGCGACGACGGTCGCGCCCTGGAACACCCTCAGGCATGAGTCGAGGCCGAGCCCCGCCACCACGCCGGCCACGTCCACCGCGCCGGGCGCCACCCACAGACCGCTCTGCAGCGGCCCGAAACCGCTCCACACCAGCCGGGACCGCAGATCGTGCCGCTCCCTGCGCCATGCCTCCGGCAGGGAGAATCCGACCAGCGTCCAGGTGCCGTCCCAGTCCCGGTTCACCGCCCCGGTCCGCCAGACCCGGTCATGCCCGTCCCGCAGCACCCGGGCCGCCCGCGCGGTCGGCCCGAAGTACGTCTTGCGCCCCCGGCGGTGCCGCTCCAGCAGCCCACGCTTGACCATCCGCGTCAGCGTCGACCGCACCGCGTCCTCGGTGATCGCGGCCTGCCCGAACACCTCGATCAGACTGCTCGCCGACACGGCGATGTCCCGCCCGAGCGCATGGATCCCGAAGAAGCTCAGCATCAACGACTGTGGACGGGGAGCGCCGGAGGCCTGGTCGCGGGGGTCGGGGCTGGTCACGGGGCAAGGGTAGAGCGGGGGAGCGGGAAGGTGCGGGTGCGGGAGCGGGAAGGTGCGGGCGCGGGAGGCGGAGGGCGTCAGCGGGACGGGCCGAGGGAGCGGTCGGCGACCCCTGCCAGATGCCGGGTGAACACCTCGCGCGCGTCCGGGGTGAGCGTGCGCAGGGCGACCAGGGCCGTGATCACCACGTCGCACAGTTCGCCCTGGACGTCGTCCCAGGTGTGGGTCACGCCCTTGCGGGGGTTTTGGCCGGTCGCCCCGATCACCGCCTCGGCGACCTCGCCGACCTCCTCCGACAGCTTCAGCACGCGCAGCAGAAAGCCCTCGCGGTCGTCCAGCGGACGGTTGGCGTCGAGCCAGGTCCACAGGGCGTCGATGGAGGACCAGACATCGAGGGAGGAAGCGTTTCCCGGCTTTCCCGGGCTTCCCGGCTTTCCGGGGTTTTCGGCGTTTCCGGGGTTTTCGGCGTTTCCGGGAACGGTGGGCTGATCAGTCATGGCCGCAGCCTGCCCCAGCCGGCCGCGGCGCGAACGACCGCCCCCCGACAGCCAGAACCGCCCCTCCGACAGTCAGGCTCACTCCCCGAACAACGCCTCCTGAGCGTCGAACTGGTCCGCCGCCCCCTCCTTCTCCGGTTTCCGCAGCCGACGGTTCCGTGCCCCGACCACCAGCGCCGTCGCCAGCCCCGTGGCCCCGAGCGCGGTCGGCACCATCCAGCCGCGGTCGAGGACATGGCCGAGGGCGTGGTCGAGGGAGAGCCGGCCGGGGCCGGTGACCGCGAGGCCGGCGGCGGCCAGGCCCAGGGTGGCCGCGTACTCGTAGCCGCCCTCCTGGTTGAAGAACCCGTTGGGGGCGTGCACCGCGGCCGCGCCCGCCATCGCACCGGCCGCCGAGGCGCCCGCCGCCGGGGTGGCGAGGCCCAGCGCCAGCAGCGTCCCGCCGCCCATCTCCGCCAGGCCGGCCGCCGTCGCACTCGCCTTGCCCGGCGCGTACCCGATGGACTCCATGAACTGGCCGGTCCCCTCGATCCCATGGCCACCGAACCAGCCGAGCAGCTTCTGCGCACCGTGCGCAGCCAGCACACCGCCGGCCCCCAGCCGGAGCAGCAGCAGGCCCAGATCACGTCGGTCGTATGCACTCACGATGACTCCCGGAACAGACAGCAGAAACAGACTTCAGAGACGGACACCAGAAACAGAGACGGACACCAGAAACAGGCATCCGAAACAAGCGCCGCCAACAATCCCCCGCCGTGTTTCCACCGTCCCACTCCTCACACCCCACCGGCCTGCCCACGCAGCCGTACGGGTGGCGGACGCGGGGGAGCGGTGTGAGTCTGGCTGGCATGACGATTCAGCCAGCCAAACTCAGCGACCCGGCCGTGCGCGCCTTCGTCACCGCCGTCAACGCCCATGACCGCGACGCGTTCATGGCCGTACTCACGGACGACGCGACCATGGCGGACGACGGCTCCGACCGTGACCTCGCCGATTGGATCGACCGGGAGATCTTCTCCTCCAACGGCCACCTGGACATCGACAACGAGTCCCAGGGCGGCCGTGCCCTCCTCGCCCACTACCGCAACGACACCTGGGGCGAGATGCGCACCCGGTGGAGCTTCGACGTGACCGAGGACGGTCGCATCGCCCGCTTCGAGACCGGCCAGGCCTGACTCCGCGAAGCCCTTGGAGCCCGCGAATCCCTTGGAGCCCTTCGAGCCCTTGGGGATGCGCCGCGCCCCCGGCCTCGCAACTAGCGCTGTACGAACGGCTGCTGCTCGGTCAGTGTGATCTGCCCCGCCCTGATCGTCGCCAGACGGGGCGCGCGTCGGGCGATCGACGAGTCATGGGTGACGATGATGAACGTCAGGCCGTACTCCCGCCACAGCCCTTCCAGCAGCCCCATGATGTCGTCACGGGTCCCCTCGTCGAGGTTGCCGGTCGGCTCATCGGCCAGCAGCACCTTCGGCTTCTTGACCAGCGCCCGCGCGATGGCGACCCGCTGCTGCTGCCCACCGGACAGCTCGGACGGCGCATGGCTGAGCCGTTCGCCGAGACCGACCGAGGTCAGCGCCTCGGCGGCCCGCTCGCGCCGCTCGGCCGGCTTCACTCCCAGCGGGACCAGCGCCGTCTCGACGTTCTCCTGCGCCGTCAGGGTGGGGATCAGGTTGAAGGACTGGAAGATGATGCCGATCTTCTCGGCCCGCAGCCGTGTCAGCTTCGCCTCGCCGACCCGCGCGAGGTCGACGCCGTCCAGTTCGACGCTGCCCTCGGTCGGCCGGTCGAGGCCGCCGATCATCTGCAGCAGGGTGGACTTGCCGCCGCCGGTGGGGCCCTGGATGACGAGTTGGTCGCCGTCCTCGATGGTGAGGTCGACGCCACGCAGCGCCTCCACCGTCTCCTTGCCCCGCGAGTAGCGCTTGGTGACGCCGGTGAGTCTGTACATGGGATTCTCCACAAAAGGTGACAAGAGACAGCGAAAGGTTGGATGGGGCGCCGCGTCCCGGGGGGATCGGAGGCGGCGCCCCGGCTCAAGGGGTGTTACAAGGGGTGGAAAGGGTTACGACACACTGCGCAGCGCGTCCGCCGGCCTCATCCGGGAGGCCCGCCAGCCGCCCATCGCGCCGGCGATCAGACCGCCGGTGACCGCGAGGCCCACCGCGAGCGCGATGGTGGTCAGGGAGACCGGGGCGGAGAGGGCGATCTCCATGGTGTTGGAGGCCGACTGCTGTCCGGGGCCGCCGCCACCGGGGCCGCCCATGCCTCCGCCCATGCGGCCACCGCCGCCGGAGGAGCCGAGCTGCGCGGTCAGCTTGGGGCTGATCGCGGTGACCGCGTAGGCCGCCGCGAGGCCCAGACCGATGCCGAGGGCGCCGCCGAGCAGGCCGTTGACCATGGACTCGCCGACGACCTGCCGGGTCACCCTGCGGCTCGGCCACCCCAGCGCCTTCAGGGTGCCGAACTCGCGCACCCGGCGGGACACCGCCGAGGAGGTCAGCAGCGCCGCCACCAGGAAGGCCGCGGCCAGCACCGCGATGGACAGCCACTTGCCGACGCTGGTCGCCAGGTCGGAGGCGGTGGACAGGGAGCCGGAGACGGTGGAGGCCAGGTCGGCGGAGGTGGTGACCGTCGTACCGGAGATGTTCTTCTGGATCGTTTTCTTGACGGTCGCGATCTGCTGGGAGTCGGTCGCCTTGACGTAGATCGTGGTGACCTTGTTCTTGGAGTCGCCCAGCGTCTGCGCGAGCTTCAGCGGCACGAACACGTCCGTGGTGGACTCGCCGCTGTCGGGCGTCGCGATGCCGATGACCGTGAACGTGGTGCCGGAGATCTTGAAGGTCGAACCGACCTTGTACTTCTTCGACTTGGCGTACGACTTGCTGATCACGGCGACCTTCGCGCCGGTCTGCGAGGCCGTGAACGTCTTGCCCGAGGTGATCTTCGAGGTGGCCAGCGGACCGAGCTCCTGGTTGGTGACGTCGATTCCGGCCACCGAGTAGGAGTTGACGTTGAAGGACGCACCGCCGCCCTGCACCTGAGACTGGCCGCCGCCGCTGTTCCCGGTGTTGCCGCCGGGGCCACCCTGCTGGGAGCCGGAACCGGAACCGGAGCCGGACGTGGACGACTTCGCCTTGCCCTGGGTGAAGGAGCCGTCGACCTTGGTCACGTTCAGGGTGAGCGCGCCGACCGCGGCGGACACGCCCTGCTGGCCGGCGACCTTGGCGACCAGCGAGGACGCCAGAGCCTGACCACCCTGCGTCATCACCCGGTCCGAGCTCTGCGTCGTTTTGCTGCTGGACTTGGCGTCGAACTTGAAGTTCGGGCCCTGTGAGCCGCCGGCCTTGGGCGCCGACTGCGCCTTGGTGACCGTCATGTCGGTGCCGAGCCCGTAGAGCGACTTGAGGACCTTGCCCTGAGCCTGTGTCATACCGGCCGACACCGAGTTGACGGTGATGACCAGTGCGATTCCGAGCGCCAGACCCAGTGCGATGACCAGGGCCGCCTTCTTTCTGCGGCCCAGTTCGCGCTTGAGATAGATGCCAAACATCCCGTTCCTCGAAGGTTCTTGGCGCCCGCTGTGGGCGCGGCCACAAACTATGGAGAAACCTTTGAGGCGCACTGAGTAAAGGATGTGTCAGAGCTGAGAAAGCGGGGTACGCCTTCAAATTTTCGTAAGACAGGTAATTCCTAAGCAGGAGAGGGGCTACTGCCAGGAAACGCCTGTTCAATGGGTGTTACGGTCGCGGGATGCACGGTTCCCCTCCGCTCTCCCGGCGTGCCGCTTTCGGTCTGGCCGCCGCGGCGCTTCCGCTTGCCGCGGCGACTCCCGCACACGCTTCCACCGTCGTCGGTGGCGCACGTCTCGCCCGCGCCGGAATTCAGGGCACAAATCTGCCCAAGAAGCTCACCGCCGCCGCCTGGCTGGTCGCCGACTGCGACAGCGGAGAGGTACTGGCCTCTTTCAACGCGCACAAGCGTCTCGCGCCCGCGTCCACACTGAAGATGCTGTTCGCCGACACGGTCCTGAGGAAGTTCGACCGCGCCGAGCGTCACAAGGTGAGCGAGGCCGAACTGGCCGACGTCCCGTCGGGCTCCAGCCTGGTCGGCATCAAGCCCGGGATCACCTACACCGTCGAGCAGTTGTGGCAGGGCGTCTTCCTGCGCTCCGGCAACGACGCCGTGCACGTCCTCTCCCACATGAACGGCGGGATGGCGAAGACCATCGCCGAGATGCAGGCCAAGGCCGAGGATCTGCAGGCCCTGGACACCCATGTCGTCAGCCCCGACGGCTTCGACCACAAGGGCCAGCTCTCCTCCGCCTACGACCTCACCCTCTTCGCCCGGCACGGTCTGAAGGACGCCGACTTCCGCGCCTACTGCCACACGAGGACCGCGGACTTCCCGGCCGGCGGCAAGAAGACCTTCCAGATCCAGAACACCGACCGTCTGCTGACGGGCACGTGGGGTGTGAAGACGTACGACGGCCTGATCGGTGTCAAGAACGGTTACACCAGCAACGCGGGCAACACCTTCACCGGTGCGGCCACCCGAGGCGGCCGCACCCTGCTGGTGACGGTCATGCATCCCAAGAGCGGTTACAACGCCGTCTACGAGGAGACGGCCGCGCTGCTCGACTGGGGCTTCGGGAAGGGGAGTTCGGCGGGTGCGGTCGGCGCGCTGGTCGAGCCGCTCAGCGAGGGCGGGAAGAAGGTGACGCCGTCCGGGAAGGGGGCCACCGCGGCGGCCGGCCCGCCCGGGTCCGGAGGCTTTGACGACCCCTCGCCCTGGCGTCTGCTGGAGGGCGCGGGCGGCACGGTCGCGCTGCTGGCGGCCGGCGGATGGGCGCTGCGCAGACGGCGCAAGAGCGAGAGCCCGCAAGGGGATTGACGTTCGCGGCAGCCGTTCCACGCACCGGTGCGTACCTCGCGGTCCCACGCGAGATCCACCCCCACCCGATGCGGTGGAACGACTGCCGCCTCCCCCCTCGGTTTGGCTCTACGGGGCCACAAGGGCCACAAGGGCCCCGCGGGTCCACGGAACTTCACTGCTCCAAGTGTGAAGCTCTTGTGTAGGAGATTTGAGCATAGGCTCATGACCGGCCGCAATGGTCCGGATGTTCAAATTCCGCTTGTGCAAATCGAGTCAGCCGCGCCCGATGTACGGCATCGCGGTGGCCAACACCGTCGCGAACTGCACATTCGCCGCCAGCGGCAGCTCCGCCATGTGCCGTACCGTGCGCGCCACATCGGCGACATCCATCACCGGTTCCGGCGCGATCTCGCCGTTGGCCTGCAACGCGCCCGTCTGCATCCGCGCCGTCATATCGGTGGCCGCGTTGCCGATGTCGATCTGCCCGACCGCGATGCCGTACGGCCGCCCGTCCAGGGAGAGCGACTTGGTGAGGCCGGTCAGCGCGTGCTTGGTCGCGGTGTAGGCGACCGACAGCGGCCGGGGTGTATGGGCGGAGATCGAGCCGTTGTTGATGATCCGTCCGCCCCGCGGGTCCTGCTCCTTCATCTGCCGGAAGGCCGCCTGCGCGCACAGGAACGCCCCGTTCAGGTTGGTGTCCACCACATGCCGCCACGCGTCGTACGGCAGCTCCTCCACCGGCACCCCGCCGGGCCCGAACGTCCCCGCGTTGTTGAACAGCAGATCCACCCGCCCGAACCGCTCCACCGCCGCGGAGAACAGCGCCGCGACGTCCTCCGGCTTCGACACATCGGTCCGTACGGCGACACTGGCGCCCTCGGCGACCAGTCCCGCCGTCCGCGCCAGCGTCTCGGGCCGTCGCCCCGCCAACGCCACCGCCCACCCGGCACCCAGCAACTCCACGGCGACGGCCCGCCCGATCCCGGACCCGGCGCCGGTCACGACGGCGACCTTCGAGTTCGTCTTCATGGCCCAGGAGCGTAGGCGAGCCTCCTCCTCCGCTCCCGGCCCCGCTCGGGCGGAGGGATCCCCGTGACCGGTTGCGGCGTGCGGTTGCGGAGAGGTCCCGTAACCGGTTACGACGTCCGCCATCCGGGTGCCATCGGCTCGGCAACCCGTGTCGCCCCCGCCTTCCCGCCCGCTTCCTCCCTGAACTGTCCCGGGAGGAAGTGTGACCATCACTCAATATCGCTCGCAGTGGCAGGGCCCGGAACTCCGTGCCGCCGCCCGCCACCTCGGCCGCCGCCGTTTTCTGACCCTCACGGCCGCGGCGGCCGCCCTCGCCTTCGCCGTGGACCTGCCCGCCGCCGGCGCAGCGGCCGCCGCCACGCTCGACGCGGCCCGTATCGACGTCTTTCCGTTCACGCTGGGCGTCGCCTCCGGGGACCCGCTGCCGGACTCCGTGGTCCTGTGGACCCGGCTCGCGCCCGCCCCGTACCAGCCCGACGGCGGACTGCCCGCCCAACCGGTGGACGTGGACTGGGAGATGGCCCTGGACGAGTCGTTCGCCGTGCCCGTCGCCAAGGGCACCGAGACCGCGCACCCCGAGTTCCACCACACCGTGCACGCGGAGGTGCGGGGCCTGGACGCGGGCCGCGTCTACTACTACCGCTTCCGCACGGGCACCTGGCTCAGCCCGACCGGCCGTACCCGCACCGCCCCGGCGGCCGACGCCGTCGCCCCCGCGCTCACCTTCGCCGCCGTCTCCTGCCAGGCCTACACCGACGGCTACTTCACCGCCCACCGCCATCTCTCCGAGGACGACGTCGACCTGGTCTTCCACCTCGGGGACTACATCTACGAGTACGCCGTCGACGCGGCCGGCGGTGCCCGCAAGTACACCGACCGCACGCTCCCCGCGCTCTTCGACCACGAGACCGGCACGCTGGACGACTACCGGCTGCGGTACGCCCTCTACCGCACCGACGCCGACCTCCAGGCCGCGCACGCCATGCACCCCTTCGTCGTCACCTGGGACGACCACGAGACCGAGAACAACTACGCGGGCTCCATCCCCGAGAACGCCGTTCCGCCGGACCAGTTCCTGATCCGCCGCGCCGCCGCCTACCGCGCCTACTGGGAGAACCAGCCCCTGCGCATGCCCCAGCTCCCGGTCGGCCCGGACGCGCGGCTCTACCGGCGACTGTTCTGGGGCCGGCTCGCCCAGTTCGACGTCCTCGACACCCGCCAGTACCGCTCCGACCAGGCCTACGGCGACGGCAAGCACATCCCGGGACCCGAGTCCGAGGATCCCGCGCGGACCATGACCGGCGCGGCCCAGGAGGCCTGGCTGCTCGACGGCTGGAAGACCTCGACCGCGCGCTGGAACGTCGTCCCGCAACAGGTCTGCTTCTCCCAGCGCAAGATGGACCTCAACGCCGTCGCCGAGGTCTCCATGGACGCCTGGGACGGCTACCCGGCCTCCCGCCGCCGCGTCCTGGACGGCGCCAAGGCGGCCGGCGTCGAGAACCTGATGGTGCTCAGCGGCGACGTCCATGTCGCGTACGCCTTCGACATCAAGGACGACTTCGACGACCCGGCCTCCCGCACCCTCGGCACGGAGATCGTGGCCACCTCGATCGCCAGCGGCCAGAACGGCACCGAGAAGCCGTCGAACTGGACCACCTACACCACCGCCAACCCCCACCTGAAGTTCTACGACGGCCGGCGCGGCTATGTGACGGTCTCCCTGACCGACGCGCGGGCGCGCGCCGACTTCAAGACCGTCCCCTACGTCACCACGCCCGGTGCCCCGATCTCCACCGCCGCGTCCTTCGTGACCGAGGCGGGGGCGCCGGGGCTCAGGCGGGTGTGACCTGCCGCCCCACCGGCTCGGCGTCCTCCGCGGGGTAGCGGACGCCGATCTGCTCGCGGATCGTGTCCAGGGTGCGCATCACGGCGAGGGTGCCGTCGAGCGGGACGAGCGGGGACTCGGTCTCGCCGGCCCGCAGCGCGCGCATCACCTCGCGTGCCTCGTGCTTGAGGCTGTTGCGGGGCCCGTCGGCCGGGTCGGCGGCGAACTCCTCGGGGTCGCGGCCGTCCCGGTGCAGCACGAAGCGGTCCGGGAAGAAGAAGCCGTACGGGATGTCGATCCGGCCCTGCGAGCCGGTGACGGACGCCGAGGTGGCCGTACCGCCGATGATGGAGCAGTGCACCGAAGCGAGAGCGCCGCTCTCCCAGGAGAGCAGTGCTCCGGTTTGGAGATCGACGCTCTCGTCTGAGAGCACTGCTCTCGCGGCGATGTCGGAGGGCTCACCGAGGAGGAGATGGGCGAAGGAGACCGGGTAGACGCCGAGGTCGAGCAGCGCGCCGCCGCCCTGTGCCGGGTCCCGCAGCCGATGGCTGGGCGGGAAGGGGCCGGCCAGCCCGAAGTCGGCCTGCACACTGCGCACCTCGCCGATCGCACCCCCGTCCACCAGCTCCTTCAGCCGCCGCACCAGCGGATTGCAGTACATCCACATCGCTTCCATCAGGAAGCTGCCACGCCCCCGCGCCAGCGCGACCAGCTCCTCGGCCTCCCGCGCGTTCAGCGTGAACGCCTTCTCGCACACCACGTTCCGCCCGGCCTCCAGACACAGCCCCGCGGCGGCCCGATGCGCCGAGTGCGGGGTGGCCACGTACACGACATCGATGTCCGCGTCCTCGGCCAGCGCACCCCACTCCCCGTACGCCCGCCCGATCCCGAACCGCTCGGCGAACGCCTTCGCCGAGGCCTCGGTCCGCGAGGCCACCGCCACGACCTCCGCGTCCGGCAGATCCACCAGATCCGCCGTGAACGCGGCAGCGATCCCCCCGGTCGCGAGCACCCCCCACCGCACCTTCTCCGCAGCCATCGCAGCCCTCACCCTCGCTCTTGTGACACCCGGCACCGTGTTCGAGCTGAGAGCATAGGTGGCGAATCACGCGGAAAGGGAGGGGCTCATGCCCGAGCAGGGGGCGTCGACACCTGGCATACGGCGGGCGGCCGGACCGGAGACGGGACCGGCCGCCAGTTCCGCCGTGCGCCGTACCGGGCCGCTGGTCGTCCTCATCCTGGGTGGGCTCACCGCCACGCCCCCGCTGGCGATGGACATGTACCTCCCGTCACTGCCGGCGGTCACCCGCTCCCTGCACGCCCCCGCGGCGACCGTCCAGCTCACCCTCACCGCCTGTCTGCTCGGCATGGCGCTGGGACAGCTGGTGGTCGGCCCGATGAGCGACCGGTGGGGGCGCAGGCGCCCGCTGCTCGCCGGGCTCGCGGTGTACGTCGTCGCCACCGCCCTGTGCGCCTTCGCGCCGACGGTCGAGCTACTGGTCGCCTTCCGGCTGACGCAGGGCCTCGCGGGCGCGGCCGGGATCGTCATCGCGCGTGCCGTCGTACGCGATCTCTACGACGGTGTGGCCATGGCCCGCTTCTTCTCCACCCTGATGCTGGTCGGCGGGGTCGCCCCGATCGTGGCGCCGCTGATCGGCGGACAGATCCTGCGGGTGACGGACTGGCGGGGCGTCTTCGCCGTGCTGACGGTCGTCGGACTGCTGCTGGCCGGGGCGGTGTGGAGCAGACTGCCCGAGACGCTGCCGGTGTCCGACCGGCACTCCGGTGGCGTGGGCGAGGCCCTGCGCTCGATGCGGGGGCTCCTCGCCGACCTGCCGTTCTCCGGGTTCATGCTGACGGGCGGCTTCGCCTTCGCCGCGCTCTTCGCCTACATCTCGGCCTCGCCCTTCGTGATCCAGGAGATCTACGGCGCCTCCCCGCAGACGTTCAGCCTGCTGTTCGGCGTGAACTCGGTCGGACTGGTCGCGGTCGGCCAGATCAACGGCAAGGTGCTGGTGGGAAGGGTGAGCCTGGAGAAGGCGATGGGGGCCGGGCTGGCGGTCGTCGTCGCGGCGGCGAGCGCGCTGCTGCTGATGTCGACGGGCGTGTTCGGCGAGGTGGGGCTCGCTCCCGTCGCCGTGGCCCTGTTCGTCCTCATGTCGGCGATGGGCGTCACCCTCCCCAACGCGCAGGCCCTCGCCCTGATGCGCACGAAGCACGCCGCGGGCTCCGCGTCCGCGCTGCTCGGCACGTCCTCGTTCCTCATCGGTGCCGTCGCCTCCCCGCTGGTCGGGATCGCGGGCGAGCACACCGCCGTCCCGATGGCCGTCGTCCAACTGGCGGCAGCAGTGGTAGCGCTGGCCTGTTTCATGGGAATGTGCCGTCCTTGGAACAGACGTGCGGGTGCGGAGGGAGCAGGGAGCTGAGCGCGCCGAGACTGCGTGGGGACACACCGGACAAGGCCGGGCTCGACCCCGAGGAACTCCGTCATCTCGTCCAAGAGGTCCATGACCTCACGCTGGGGGAGCGTCCCTGGGCCGCGGGGACCGTCGTGGTCGCCGGGCGCGGACCCGTGATCGCCGTCGAGGAGGCGGCGGGCTGGGCGGTCCGCTACGCGAAGTACGACCCGGAGACGGACCGGGGCATCCAGCTGCCGAAGAGATCCCGCGTCCCGATGACCGTCGGTACGCCCTTCGACATCGCGTCCCTGACCAAACTGTTCACCTCCGTCGCCGCCGTGCAGCAGATCGAGCGCGGCACGCTCGGCATCGACGCGCGGGTCGGCGCGTATCTGCCGGAGTTCCGGGCGGCGGCCCGCCACGACATCACGATCCGCGAACTGCTGACGCACACCTCGGGTCTGCGGCCGGAACTCCCGCTCTACGACTGTGCCGACGACACCGCACGCATGGCGCTGCTGCGTGAGGAGGCCCCCATCGGGGTGCCCGGCACATACACCTACTCCGACCTGAACATGCTGCTCCTGCAGTACGTCCTGGAGCGCCTCACCGGCCGCCCGCTCGACGTCCTGATCCACGAGGGCATCACCCGGCCGCTGGGCATGACGTCCACGGACTTCGGGCCGTCCCCGGGCGCGGCGGCCACCGAGGACCAGCGCAAGCCCTGGGCGAAGGTGAACCGGGGGATGCTCCGCGGGGTCGTCCACGACGAGAACGCCTGGGCGCTCGGGGGCGTCGCCGGACACGCGGGCCTGTTCTCGACGGGCCGTGACCTGGCGATCTTCTGCCGCACACTGCTGGCCGGGGGATCCTACGGTCCCGCCCGCATCCTCGGCCCGGACTTCGTGGAGCTCCTGCTGACGCCGCCCGGGCTGGGCTTCGCCATCGACCAGCCCTGGTTCATGGGGGAGCTGGCGGGCCGGGGGGCAGCCGGGCACACGGGCTTCACGGGCACGTCGGTGGTCCTCGACCCGGGCACGGACACGTTCCTGGTGCTACTGGCGAACACGGTGCACCCAGTACGACGCCGGGCCGACAACACCCCCCGCGCGACCGCGGCGACGCGTCTGGCGCACGCCGTACTGGGAGCCCCACCCCCGGACCCCCAGCGACCCTGAGGGAGCCACGTCCTGGGCCGCCGGGGGGCCTCGCTCCCCGGGCGGCCTTGTCCTTCGCTGGGCGGGCTTCGGTCGCTGGGCGGCCTCGGCCGACCCTTTGCTGGGCGGTACGAAGTCGGGGGTCGGTGTCGGTGGGGTGTCGTCCGCTTAGAATCGCCCGGTGAACGACCCCGCCTCGTCGGCCGAGGCTCTCCGCTCGGCCCTCGCCACCGTCCTCGACGGTCTTCCGCCCAAGCAGGCCGCGCACGCCGTCGAGCGGCTGATCGCCAACTACCGGGGCGCCACCCCCACGGACGCGCCGATCCTGCGGGACCGGGCGGACGTCGCCGCGTACGCCGCCTATCGGATGCCGGCGACCTTCGAGGCGGTGCGGTCGGCGCTGGAGGCGTTCGCCGACAGCGTTCCCGGGTGGGTCCCCGCGAGCCACGTCGACGTCGGTGGCGGCACCGGCGCCGCCACCTGGGCCGTCACCTCCACCTGGCCCGGCGAGCGCGGTGTCACCGTGCTCGACTGGGCCGAACCGGCCCTGGCCCTCGGCAGGGAGCTCGCCGCCGCCAACCCGGCCCTGCGTAACGCCAGTTGGCAGCGCTCTCGAATCGGAGCAGCGCTCACCATCGAGAGCACCGATCTCGTCACCGTGTCGTACGTCCTCAACGAGCTGGCCGAAGCCGACCGCGCCGCCCTCGTCGACCGAGCCGCCTCCGCCGCCCGGTCCGTCGTGATCGTCGAGGCCGGCACCCCCGCCGGCTACGCCCGGGTCATCGAGGCCCGCAACCGGCTGATCGCCGCCGGATTCCGCGTCGCCGCCCCCTGCCCGCACAGCGCCGCCTGCCCGATCGTCCCCGGCGAGGACTGGTGCCACTTCTCGGCCCGGGTCAGCCGCTCCTCCCTGCACCGTAAGGTCAAGGGCGGCTCCCTGGCCTACGAGGACGAGAAGTTCAGCTACGTCGCCGCCACCCGCCTGCCCACCGTCGCCCCCGCCCTCTCCCGGGTCGTCCGCCGCCCGCAGATCCGCAAGGGCCAGGTCCTCCTCGACCTCTGCGAGCGGGACGAGCGGTTGCGGCGCACCACGGTCACCAAACGCCACGGCGACCTCTACAAGGCCGCCCGGGACGCGGACTGGGGCGACCCCTGGCCGCCGTACACACCGGAGTCGTAGACCCGCCGAAGGAGCCGTGGAGCCGCCGGACGGTACGGTCGGCCCATGGGTGGTGGGCGTCGAAGGCGGACGTCCTGCTGGAGGCGTTTCTCGATCCGAGCGGGCAGGCGGGCGCGGGAGGCGGATGCCGAGCTGTACGCCGTCGCCGACACCGGGGACCTCGCCGCCGAGGGCCTGGTCAACGAGGAGTTCGGCCGCAGATGTGTGCCGCAGGGCAGCTGCGCCCGCACACCGGACCGATCTCCCACGACTGCACGGACACTCTCGTCGACCACGCCCTCTACGGCCTCGCGTCCCGCTGACGCCTTGTACCACCTGCCCCGGATGTCGGCTCTGGCCCCCCGGGGCACGGAAGGGTGGGACCATAGGGCATGCTGTTCCGCACGACAGCGAGGCGAGGGGATAGATGAGCGCGGACGTAGGCGGCCCTACCGGCCTGCAGGGCAAACTCTCCCAGTGGCTGCGCGGAGGCCGCCGCTCGAAGGAGGCCGCCGACGACGGCGGTCGGGAGGCCCTGCTGGTGGCCGCCGCCGGGGCGGGCCTGCCGCTCGCGCCCGCCGCGCACCCCGCGCCCGGGTACCGGTGTTCCTGCGACCGGGTCGGCTGCCCCACACCCGCCCGCCATCCCGTCTCCTTCGCCTGGCAGACGCAGTCCACCACCGACCGCGCGCAGATCGAGCGCTGGGCCCGGCACCAACCACAGGCCAACTTCATCACCGCGACCGGCATGGTGCACGACGTCCTCGACCTGCCGCTGGAGGCGGGTCGGGAGGCGCTGGAGCGGCTCCTCGCGTCCGGGATCGAGGTCGGCCCCGTCGCCGAGAGCGACGACGGCCGGCTGATGTTCTTCACCCTCACCCGGGGCACCCCCGAGGACGAGGACGAGTGGTGGCCCTGCGAGCTGGACTGCCACCCGGAGACCATGGACGAGCACCCGGGGCTGCGCTGGCACTGCCGGGGCTCCTACGTCCTCGTGCCGCCCGCCCGGCTGCCCGGTGACCAGAGCGTGCACTGGGTACGGGGCCCGGAGCATCCGCTGCCCGACCCGCTGAGCCTGCTGGAGATCCTCACCGACGCCTGCGCCCGCTACGCCGGCGAGGAGCCCGACCACGCGAGCGCGGCCTGGCCCCTGCGCCGGTAGGCAGGGCTCCCGGAGCGGTCCGGTCGCGCCTCCCGTGGGGGAGGGACCTAGCTTCCGGTGCCGGAGGTCATGCCCTCCAGGCGGGCCAGGACGGACACCTGGCCGCCGCTCTGCGGGTCGAGGGCCACCTCGTTCGACATGAACTCCATCGTGAGCGACTGCTTGATCTCACCGCTCACCAGGGCCAGCACATCCGCCTTCTGGGCCGGGATCGAGGCGTTCGCGGCCGCCGTCAGCTTCTGGTAGCGGCGGTGGGCGAAGAACACCAGCGCGCCGCCGTCCTGCGTGCGCAGCGCCAGCGGGGCGTAGTCGCCGCTCGTCAGCGGCTCGTCGATGAACTGCGTGGCCAGACCCGGCTGTTTGGCGGCCTTCGCCCGCTGTGCGCGCCAGTTGCTGGTGTGCGGGCCGTCGGCGAAGGTCTTGCCGCCGTTCTTCAGGTAGTTCGTGTAGTCCCGGCTCAAGTCCGCGGGCGGGACGGCGAGTTCGGTGGAGTTCGCGGGTACGGCCTCCGCCCAGCCGTCCTTGTCCTTCTTCAGCTGAGGCAGCGAACCGGGCGTGATGAGGGTGAGGAACGCCACCTGCCAGGGGTCGCCCAGGTCGTCGCGGGTGAACACCAGCAGCCAGTGCGCGTCGCCGCCCTTGTTGCCCCGCGCCTCGGCGACGAACCAGCGGGGCCAGCCCGCCTTCTTCGGGATCGTGAACTTCGCGTCGGAGAACTCCAGCGGCGAGTAACCCGGGTTGCCGCTCGGGTAGTTCTTGTGGCCGGCCTTCAGCCGGCCCTCGTCGATGTCACCGAGGGCGCCCGTGACATGGCCGGCGTCGAGCGAACTGTCGTACGCCTTGTCCGCCTTGTTGTACGCGGTCGTGAACGCCGTCAGCGCCTTGGCGGCCTCGGCGCGGGTGGCGGAGGGGAGCACCTCGCGCTCCCCGTGCACCACCACGCAACCGCTCGCCGTCAACGACAAAGCGGTCACCGAGGCCGCTATCAGTACCCGACGGTCAAGCCTTCGTCGCCTCGGACGGCTGCGATCCCTGCTCATCGCGTCCCTTCACCTTCGCCTTCCCGGAGGCGAACCCTACCGGGGCGAGGAACAGCGCGAGCGTCGGGATCAAGTACAGCAGCCACACCGTGACCTGAAGGACGGTCGGGTCGGGCTGGAAGTTGAACACGCCCTTGAGGAGGGTGCCGTACCAGCTGTCCGGCGGGATCGTGTCGCTGATGTCGAAGGCCAGACGCGTCAGGCCGGGCAGGATGTCGGCCTCCTGCAAGTCGTGGAAGCCGTACGCCAGTACGCCCGCCGCCACGACGACCAGCATGCCGCCGGTCCAGGTGAAGAACTTGGCCAGGTTGATCTTCAGGGCGCCGCGGTAGAACAGCCAGCCCAGGAAGACCGCGGTCGCCAGGCCCAGGGCCACACCGATGAGGGGGCGCGGGGTGCCGTCGCTGGCCGCGTGGACGGACGCCCACACGAACAGGGCCGTCTCCAGGCCCTCACGGCCCACGGCGAGGAACGCGGTGGCGACCAGCGCGCCCGTGCCCATCGCCAGGGCCGCGTCCAGCTTGCCGTGCAGCTCGCTCCTCAGGTGGCGGGCGGTGCGCCGCATCCAGAAGACCATCCAGGTCACCAGGCCGACCGCGAGGATCGACAGGGAGCCGCCGAGACCCTCCTGCGCCTTGAACGTCAGCTCCTGGGAGCCGAATTCGAGGACGCAGCCGAAGCCCATCGCGATCAGGACGGCGACGGCGATACCGATCCAGATGGGCCGGATGGCGTCCCTGCGGCCCGTCTTGACCAGATAGGCGATCAGGATGCAGACGACGAGGCTGGCTTCCAGTCCCTCGCGCAGACCGATCAGGTAGTTGGAGAACACGGGCTACGCCTCCTCGGAGAACAGCGTGCTGCCCCACCAGTCGTCCTTGTCGCGGACGCCCGGCGGGACGGCGAAGACCGCCGAACCCACGTGCTGGATGTACTCGTTGAGCGCGTCCTGCGCCGACAGCTTGCGCTGCAGCGGGATGAATCCCTTGCGCACGTCGCGCATGTAGGCCAGGAAGAACAGGCCCGCGTCGAGGCGGCCGAGACCGTCCGTGCCGTCGGTGAAGGAGTAGCCCCGGCGCAGGATCGTGATCCCGTTGTTGGAGTCGGGGTGCGCCAGACGGACATGCGCGTCCGGCTTCATGGCCTTCAGGAACGGCTCGTCGTGCTCCTTGGCCTTGCCGACCGGGGCGCCCTCGCCCTTGTCCCGTCCGAAGACGTCCTCCTGCTCCTGAAGGGACGTACGGTCCCAGGTCTCGATGTGCATCCGGATGCGGCGCGCGACGAGATAGGACCCGCCCGTCATCCAGTCCGACGTCCCGGTCACGTCCTTGCCGTCGACCCACACGTACTTCTTCAGCCGGTCGGTCTCGGTGCCCGCGATGTTGCGGGTGCCGTCCTTGAAGCCCATCAGGTTGCGCGGGGTCTGCGCGTCCGGGGTGGTCGACGAGGTCTTGCCGAAGCCGAGCTGCGACCATCGGATGTTGACCTTGCCCATGCCGATGCGGGCCAGGTTGCGGATCGCGTGCACCGCGACCTGCGGGTCGTCGGCACAGGCCTGGACGCACAGGTCGCCGCCGGTGCGGGCCCTGTCCAGGGCGTCCCCGGCGAACTGCGGGAGGTCGACGAGGGCGTCGGGGCGCCTGCCGTCGATTCTGAACTTCTCGCCGTACTTCTCGAAGAGGGACGGGCCGAAGCCGATGGTGAGCGTCAGCCGGGAGGGCTTGAGGCCCAGGGCCTCGCCGGTGTCGTCCGGCGGGGCCTCCGCGAGGCCGCCGTACGCGCCCTCCCCGACCGCCTTCCCCGCCGTCATCCGGCGGGCCGCCTCCGTCCAGTCCTTCAGCATCCGCACGAACTCCGCGCGGTCGTCGGTCTGTACGTCGAACGCGGCGAAATGCAGCCTGTCCTGCACCGGGGTGGCGATGCCGGCCTGGTTGGCGCCGTGGAAGGCGACCGCGGCGCCCGACTCGGCGGCGGTCGGGTCCACGTCGTCGACGACGCGGGTCATCGCGACCGCGCCGCCGGCCGCGGCGGCGCCGAGCGCGAGGCCCGCGCCGCCCCAGCCGATCAGTGAGCGCCGGCTGGGCGCCTGCCTGTCGCCGGCGTCGGCGGCGGTGGCTTCCTGTGTGTCCGTCATGGTCGTCGTCCCCTACTTCTACTTCACGACGGCGGCGGCGAGCTTGGACAGCGGCTCGGCGAGCGCGTTCACCGCGTCCGAGAGCTCCTTGCGCTGCTCCTCGGTGACCTTGTCGTACGACACGAAGCCGTCCGAGGTCTTGTCGGTGCGGTACTTGTCGAGCGTCGTGTCCAGCGCCGCGAACTGCTTGTCCAGCTCGGTGGTCAGCGCCTTGTCGTTCTTCTGCGCCACCGGCTTCAGCAGCTCGTACGCCTTCTGCGCGCCCTCGACGTTCGCCTTGAAGTCGCTCAGGTCGGTGTGCGAGTAGCGGTCCTCCTCGCCGGTGACCTTGCCCGTGGCGACCTCGTCGAGCAGTTCCTTGGCGCCGTTGGCCATGGAGGTCGGGGTGATCACGGCCTTGCCGACCCGCTCCTGCCAGTCCTTCAGATCGGTGACCAGCTGGTCGGCCAGGGTCTTCTGCTCGGCGCCGATCTTCTTGTCCTGCCACAGCGCCTTCTCGAGCGCGTGCCAGCCCGTCCACTTCTGGCCCTTCTCCAGGCCGTCCGCGCGGGTGTCGGTCTTCGGGTCGATGTCCCCGAAGGACTCGGCGATGGGCTCGGTGCGCTCCCAGCCGACGCGGGAGGGGGCGAAGGCGTTCTGGGCGGCCTTGAGGTCGCCGGCCTTGATGGCCTCGGCGAAGACCTCGACCTTCGGGATCGTGGCGTCGGCCTGCTCCTGCGCGTACTCGCGGTAGTCGGCGACGGCCTTGTCGAGCTGGGGGTCGCGCTTGGCGACGGCGCCGGAGCCGGTGACGGTCAGCTTCTGCCGGACGCCGTGGCCCTTCATGCCGGGGCGGCAGGCGATCTCGTAGCTGCCCGCCTTCACCTCGGCGGTCAGCGTGTACTTGGTGCCCGAACCGATGTTCTCCTTCTCCGAGACGATCCGGTCGTCCGGGAAGAGGATCTCGACCTCGGTCGCCTTGGAGCCCTTGTTCTCTATGTTCAGGGTCACCTGGCCGGCCGGCACCGACTTGGCCGAGGTGTCGCACTTGGAGTCGGCGGCGGTCACCTTGATCGCGGCGTCACCGTCGCCCTTGCTCTTCTCCGTGCACCCCGTGACGGCGGTGAGGGCCGCGGCCGTGGCGACTGCGGTGAGGACGGAGAGTCTGGCGGCTCGCATTCAGGCTCCAAGAGGTGGCGAAAAATCGCGTGTCGGGACTCACAGGCATGGTGAGGCTCGCCTAACTTACCTAAGGCTTACCTGGGTGATACCCGCCCATGCGGTGATTCAGCTCTCATGGACGCCGTAGGGGCACGGAATGATCACGCCGACTTAAAAGAGGACCCATGGAGCGGTCAAGAGAGATTCAAGGGCGCGCCGTGGGGACCTACGGCTTCGCCGCGGGGCGTGACCAGCCCCCACTCACCCGCGGCTGACCTGCGACGTGGGGGCGGTGCTTCAATTCCTCCGTGACTGACTACGACGTGCTCCGCGTCTTCTGTGCTCCCAACGGCGGCTACGGCAATGAACTCGGTGTCGTGCGGGAGGGATCGGTGATGGCCGATCCGGGGGAGCGGCAGGGGTTCGCGGCCAAGCTCGGATTCAGCGAGACCGTGTTCGTCGACGACCCTGAGCGGGGGATCATCGACATCTACACGCCGACGCTGCGCCTGCCCTTCGCCGGGCACCCGTGTGTCGGTGCCGCCTGGCTGCTGGACGTGGAGGAGCTGGTGACGCCCGCCGGTGTCGTCGGGGCCCGTCAGGACGGGGAGTTCAGCTGGATCGAGGCGCGGGCGGAGTGGGTTCCGCCGCGCACCCTGCGTCAGTACGCCACCGCCGCCGAGGTCGACGATCTGCCCGTGCCCGCCAAGGGCGAGTGGATCTACGCCTGGGCCTGGGAGGACGAGCCCGCGGGGCGGATCCGCGCGCGGGGCTTTCCCGGGCGTGACGACGGCATCGACGAGGACGAGGCCACGGGGGCGGCCGCCCTGTTGCTGACGGACCGGCTGGGGCGGGCGCTCAACATCACCCAGGGCGCCGGGTCGCAGATACTCACCGCCCCGCAGCCCTACGGATGGGTGGAGATCGGCGGACGGGTCTATCTGGAGCGCCAGCCGGAGCGGTGAGCCCCGGCGGGCCGCTACGGCAGCGTCAGGATGTCGGCGCCGGTCTCCGTCACCACCAGCGTGTGCTCGAACTGGGCCGTTCGCTTGCGGTCCTTGGTGACCACGGTCCAGCCGTCGTCCCACATGTCGTACTCGTGGGTGCCCAGGGTGAGCATCGGCTCGATCGTGAAGGTCATCCCGGGCTGCATGACGGTGGTCGCGTGCGGGCTGTCGTAGTGCGGGATGATCAGCCCCGAGTGGAACGACGAGTTGATGCCGTGGCCGGTGAAGTCGCGGACCACGCCGTAGCCGAAGCGCTTGGCGTACGACTCGATGACTCGGCCGATGATGTTGATCTGGCGGCCCGGCTTGACCGCCTTGATCGCCCGGGTCAGGGACTCGCGGGTGCGTTCCACCAGCAGACGGCTCTCCTCGTCGACCTCGCCGACCAGGTATGTCGCGTTGTTGTCGCCGTGCACCCCGCCGATGTACGCCGTCACGTCCAGGTTGACGATGTCGCCGTCCCGGAGGGTGGTGGAGTCCGGGATGCCGTGGCAGATGACCTCGTTGACGCTGGTGCACAGGGACTTGGGGAAGCCCCGGTAGCCGAGCGTGGAGGGGTAGGCGCCGTGGTCGCACATGTACTCGTGCGCCACCTTGTCCAGTTCGTCGGTGGTCACCCCGGGTGCGATGAGTTGGGCGGCCTCCTCCATCGCGCGGGCGGCGATCCGGCCGGCGACGCGCATCGCCTCGATCGTCTCGGGCGTCTGCACCTCCGGTCCGGTGTACGGCGTCGGCGCGGGCTTGCCGACGTACTCGGGACGGCGGATGTTTCCGGGGACGGAGCGGGTGGGGGAGAGCTCCCCTGGTACGAGCAGCGACTGGCCAGACATGCCAGCGAGTCTAACGAGCCGGGGTGGGGGAACATGTCGTAGGCGAGAGGAGCAGGTCATGGCCTTGTTCAAGAAGCGCACGGTCGGGAAGCCGGGGGAGTGGTTCTACTGCCTCGAGCACAAGAAGGTGGAGGAAGGGCCGGAGTGTCCCGCCAAGGACCGGTTCGGGCCGTATGCCACCCGGCAGGAGGCCCAGCACGCGATGGAGACCGCCCGCGAGCGCAACCTCCAGTGGGAGAACGACCCGAAGTGGCATGACGCGCCCGCGGGAAGCGCCGACGACGACTGAGCGGGTCAGGTGCGTGCCGGTGCGGCTGCCGTCCGCTGGGCGTGCAGCCGTACCGCGTGCTCGTTGGTGCGGACGTCGTACGTCATCAGCTTCGGCAGGCACAGCGCCAGCAGGCCGACCGCGCCCGCGCAGAGCAGGCCGCCCGACCAGATCGACGTCCGTACGCCCCACCGGGCCGCGAAGCCGCCCGAGCGGACCTGGCCCACGGTTGGGCCCACCGAGTACGACAGCAGCTCGATCCCGGCCAGCCTGCCGCGCAGTTCGTCGGGGATGGTCTGGTTCCACATGGCGCCCCGGAAGATCCCGCTGACCATGTCGCAGCCGCCGGCCACGGTGAGGAACAGCAGCACCAGCCATACGTTGCCGACGACGCCGGCGCCCGCGATCGCCAGGCCCCACAGGGCGGCCGAGACCACGACCATCCGTCCGTGCCGGTGCACCCGAGAGGTCCAGCCGCTGGTCAGGCTCACCAGCATCGAGCCCAGGGGAACGGTCGCGTACATGAGCCCCAGGGACCAGTCGGCGTGCAGCTCGTCTGCCAGGAACGGCAGGACGGCGAGGGGCATCGCCAGGAACATCGCCGCCAGGTCGACCGCGTAGGTGCCCAGGAGTTCCTTGCGGCTCCAGGCGTAACGGGCGCCCTCGGCGATGGCCCCGAGGGACGGCTTCGCGGCCTCGTGGGAGGCGGGGGACGCGGCGATGCGGACGATCAGGGCGACCGAGACGGCGAAGGTCAGCAGGTCCGCGCCGTAGGCCCAGCCGAGGCCCGCGTACGCCACCACCACGCCAGCCAGCGCCGGGCCGGCCACCCCGCCGACCGTCCAGCGCAGGGAGTTCAGCGCGGCCGCGGCCGGCAGGTGCTCGTGGGCGACGATACGGGGCCACAGGGAGTCGATCGCCGGGCGCTGGACCGAGACCAGGGCGGACGAGAGGGCGGCGACCACGTACAGCGGCCAGACGGCGGGGTGGGGGAGCAGCGCGTCGAGGAGCAGTGCGGCGGAGAGGAAGCCCTGGCCCGCCTCCGTCCACAGGATCAGCTTCCGCTTGTCGAGCGCGTCGGCCAGTGCGCCGCCGTACAGGCCGAAGAGGAGGAGGGGGACGAGTTCCACGGCGCCGATCGCGCCGACCGCCGCCGCCGACCCGGTGAGTTCCTTCAACTGCACGGGCAACGCCACGAAGGTCAGGAAGCTCCCGAAGTTCGACACCGTCCCGGAGACCCACAGACGCCGGAAGTCGACAGAGGCGTGCCAGGGCGTGAGGTCGGGCAGGAGGGCGCGGAGGCGGGAAGGGGCGCGGTGGGGGGCTTCTTCGGTCACGACCGGTCATGGTGAGCAGGAGACCTGTAACAGGCAACCGGTTTTCGGGGTCCGGGCCGGAAATGGGTAGCACTGCGCATGTGGGCCCCGGTGGCGTCACGGCAGCCTTTGAGCGCCACCCACCACGTGTTCCGCGGGGGAAGACAGCCCCCTTCGCGCAACAGCCCCGCGGAGCGCCGAGACGAAAGCAAGGGCTCATGGCTGCTCACGACACACGCAAGAGGCCGAGACGGGTCAACGCCCTCGTCGCCTCGGTAACGTCCGTCGCCATCATCATGGCGGGAGTCCTCGGCGGTGCCCTGGTCACCGCCTCTCCGGCCGCGGCGAACACCACTCCGATCTTCCGGCTGGACACCGAGAACGGCGCCACCATCGCCAACTACCTTTCCTTCCTCAGCGCGCTCCGCGCCAACGTGGACTATGAGACCAACGATCTCGACAACACGGTCTCGGGCACCTCGGACCTGATCGACCACACCAACCCCACTGCCCTTGGTTACACCGAGGCCGTGATCATGACCGAGGACGGACACGCGGTCCGGCTGCGGTTCCGTACGAGCGACCTCTATCTGGTGGGCTGGTTCGACAGCAACAGCCACTACCACTACATCGGTCCGGAGGGCCAGGCGCGCGTCGAGGCGGAGGACGCCCCCGACGCTCAGCAACTGAGCGCGGGGGCCGATTACGGCACCCTCGAACGCCTGGCCGGCGTGCAACGTACGGCCCTGGGGTTCGGCCGGATCCAGACCAATGCCCACGCGTTGAGCCTGTGGAAGGCCTCCAGCACCCAGGCGATGGCCGCGGCGGTGTTGTACTTCACGCAGTTCACCGCTGAGGCCGCCCGGTTCCGCGGCATCCAGGACACGATCGCCCAGGAGGGGTTCGCCGCCACGGGCGACGCCTCGTATGCGGAGTCCACGACACTCGACCCCCGTCTCGTCGAGCAGGAGACCGACTGGGGCCAGATGAGCGATCGGTTCCAGCAGGTTCAGCTGGTCGGTACCGACCAGACCCCCATCCCGCTCACCGGCTGGTTCCGCAACGGCTTCGGTGACATCGTGGAGCTGTCGCTCAACCTCGCCCGCGACTACGCGCGCATCGTGATGGTCGTCAACGGCTACCCCGGGTACGTGAAGCGGCGTCAGCTCACCGACGATGACAACACCATCGTGGTGGCACCCGACGGTTCCGGCGACTACACCCGCATCCAGGACGCGATCGACGCCGCCCCCACGGACGGGATCCAGTACGTGATCCTCATCGAGCCCGGCGTCTACCACGAGGCGATCACCGTCCCGGCGAACAAGACCAACCTGTTCATCAAGGGCGCCACCGGCAAGGCCAATGACGTCGTCATCACCGCCGACCGGGCGCACGGAACGATCAACCCCGCGACCGGTGCGCCGTACGGAACGCAGGGCAGTGCCGTGGCCACCTTCAAGGCGAGCGGCACCACGCTCGCGGACGTCACCGTCCAGAACACCTTCAACCCCAAGGCCCACCCGGAGGTCGACGCATACTCGACCCAGGCGGTCGCGTTGGCCGCCGAGGGCGACCGGCAGACCTACGTCAGGGACAGGATCATCAGTACCCAGGACACGGTCCTCAACAAGGCGCCGGTGGCCACCGGCCAGTACCGGCAGTACTTCATCGCCGACTACATCGAGGGTGACATCGACTTCATCTTCGGCAACGCCACCGCCGTCTACGACCGTTGCAACATCGCCATGCAGAACTGGGTCGGCGGCACGGTGCTCGCGCCGAACACCGACAAGAGCCAGAAGTACGGCACCCTGATCACCGGCAGCACGATCTACACCAACGGAGTGCCGGCGAACACGATGTACCTCGGCCGGCCGTGGCACAACTCGGCTGACGTGTCGCCCCAGGCGGTGGTCCGCGACAGCACGCTGAACTCGGGCATCAACGCCGCTCACCCGTGGACGGACATGACCCCGGACTACTCGTGGTCGCAGGCCCGGTTCAAGGAGTACAAGAACACCGGCGCCGGCGCGGCCGTCGGCGCGAACGCGCCGCAGATGTCCGACTCCGAGGCCGCCAACTACACCGCCCAGAAGTACCTGGCGGGCACCGACGGCTGGAACCCGGTCTGGTGACCCGGGACGGCAGCCGGTGACGCGGTGACGCGGTAACGGAAAGGGAGGGGCCCGGACGGTTCGGGTCCCTCCCGCTACGACGCGACGACCTGGTTCGCCGCCCACCACGCCGCGATCTGTGCCCGCGAACGGAAGCCGAGCTTTCCGAGGATGTTCTCCACGTGACGGTCGGCGGTGCGCGGCGACAACACCAGCACGGCCGCGATCTGCCGGTTGCTCAGCCCCTCGGCCACGAGGGCGGCCACCTCGCGCTCCCTGCGGGACAGGGGGCACGGATCGTCGCAGGGGCCGTCGGAGGTTCCGGTGTCCGGACTGGGACCGGGTTCTTCGGCCAGGGCGAAGTCGAGCGCCCGGACGGGGCCGCCGTGCCGGCCGCCGTCCGCGAACGCCTCGGCGTAGGCCGCCGGGCCCAGTGCATCGACGGCCGCCCGCTCGCACCGCGCGTGGTGAGCGGCCATCTGCGGACCGAACGCGGAGATCGAGCTTCCGGCATCCCGCCACAGCGCGTCAGCGGCACCCAGCAGTCCGGCCGCCCGCGCGGGTGCGCCGCCGTCGGCGGTGGCCCAGGCGAGCAGTTCCAGCATGCGCGCCACCATCGCGTAGTCGTTGAAGCCGCGCATGCACTCCAGCGCGGCCCTGACCAGCGTCTCGGTCGTCCTCCGGTCGTCGCGGGCCCAGGCTTCATGGCCCAGCGCCATCAGTACCTGCGCCCTGCCCCACCGCTCCCCGCTCGCTTCGCCGGCCGTGATCAGCCGGCGGCCCGTGACGGCTGCGCGGGCATCGCCGGCGTAGGCCTGGACGCAGGCCAGCGCGAGGAGCCAGCCTGTCGCCTCGCGCTCGTCACCCAGTGCCGTCATCACGGCCAGCGCCTCCTCGTACCGTTCGATGCTCTCCTGCGGACGTCCCCGGTAGTGCGCCGAGACCCCGCGAAACCCACCCGCTGTGGCCCGTAGGGCCGGGTCGTCCAGCAGCTCGCCCAGCGACTCGGCCTCGTCCAGCCAGCGGTCGGCCGCCGCCAGGTCGCCCTGGGTCTGCGCCACCCAGGTGGCGGCCAGCAGTGCCCGTGCGCGTTCCGGGGTCGGCTCGGGCGCGGCCGACAGCGCCTGTTCGAACCGGGCACGCCCTTCGCTGAGGAAGCCTCCCGCGCCCCAGTGGAAACTCAGCGCCGTGACCAGCCGGAGCCTGGTCCGCGCATCGGCGTCGTAGTCCAGGGCGGTCAGCAGGTTGGCGTGTTCGGCGCGCAGCCGGGCCAGGCTCTCCACCTGTCCGGATCCGTACCAGTTCCGGTCGACCTGCTCGGCCATGGCGATGAAGAAGAAGCGGTGACGCAACCGCAGTCCGTGCTGTTCGCCGGAGTCCGCGAGCCGGTCGCGGCCGTACTGCTGGACGAGTCCCAGCAGCCGGTGGCGCAGTCGGCCCTCCACCTCGTCGGTCATGACGACGGACTGGGCCACCAGCCGGTCGAGCAGGTCCGCCACCTCGCTCCGATTGATTCCCTCCCCGGCGCATACCGCTTCGGCCGCCTCCAGAGTGAACCCGCCGGCGAACACCGACAGCCTCTGCCACAGCAGCCGTTCTGCCGGGGTGCACAGCTCGTAGCTCCAGTCGATCATGGCGCGCAGGGTGCGCTGTTGGCGTGAGGCGGTTCCACTGCCGTCGGCGAGCAGCGTGAACCGGTCCTCCAGCCGGTCCACGAGCTGTTCGACGCTGAGGCTTCGCAGCCGGGACGCGGCCAGCTCGATCGCCAGCGGCAGTCCGTCGAGGTCGGCGCAGAGCTGGGTCGCTGCGGCGTGATCGGGCGGGTCGACGGTGAACTCCGGGCGGACGGCGCTCGCCCGGTCCCGCAGCAGTTCGGCCGCGTCGTCGGGCGGCAGCGGTGGAACGGTCAGGATGTGCTCGCCGCTGATCCGCAGGGTGCGGCGGCTGCCGGCCAGAATGCGCAGTTGTGGCGCCTTGGACAGGAGCGTCTGCGCCAGTTCGGCGCAGGCGTCGATCAGGTGCTCGCAGTTGTCCAGGATCAGCAGGGACCGTTGTCGCGGCAGGAAGTCGGTCAGCCGGTCGATGACGGGCCGGGCGCCGAGGTCCGGCAACCGCAGCGCACCGGCCACGGCGGCCGGCACGGCCGACGGGTCGTCGACGGGGGCCAGGTCCACCAGCCAGATCCCGTCCGGGAACGCTTCCCCGCAGGTGCGGGCCGTTTCCAGCGCCAACCGTGACTTGCCCACCCCACCCACCCCGGTGAGGGTCACCAGCCGTCCCGCCTTCACCAGTCGGCGGATCTCGGCAATTTCACGTCGCCGACCCACGAAGCTCGTGAACGAGGTGGGCAGATTCCCGGGTTCCACGTTCATCTACGGCATACCTACCAACATTTCCCAAGATCGCACCTTTTTGAACATTACCCAACGGTCTCACAGTAAGGGCAAAGGAAAGGCAAAGGGTGGCGCCGGTCACCATGCCGTGTCACCAGGCGGTCGGTGGGGGAGCCGTCAGGAGTTCGGCCAGTCTGGAGAGGCGGTCGCGGACTCGGCGGCTGCCCCTCGCGACCGGTACCGCGTTCTCGCCGGCCGCCGCGCTGACCAGGTGCTGCACCGTGTCCAGGTCCAGTTCGGAGCCGTCGGGGACGGTCAGGGACTCGTGGGCCATGGACGTCAGATCCCCTTCGGCGGGGCCGAGCGCCAGCACCGTCGCTCCGGCCCGGCGCGCGTCGTGCACGCGCTCCAGCAGCGGGGCCGCCGGCCCGGTCGGCGACACCACCAGCAGCGTCTCACCGCGCCGCGCCGCCGCCAACCGGCCCGGTCCGACGGCCAGATGGGCCGGATCGGAGGGACGCGCGTCATGCCGTACGAGAGTCGGGGCCAGCTCGGGTGTGCCCGACCACGCGGCCTCGTCCACCAGATGGGCCGCGAGATGCCAGGGCTCGTACTCCTCGGTGCCCACCAGGAGCAGGCCGCCCCCGTGCGACACCACCGAACCGCGCAGCGCGCCCGCGAATCTCCGGGTGGCCCCCAACCACTCGGTCCCGGCGAGCACTTCACGCAGCAGCGCGACCCGTACGGCGTCCATGGGGCCGCATCCTGCACCAATCGGCCACTCGTGACCCGGAGTTCACCACGAATTCGCCCGACTTGGGGATCCACCCGACTCACCCACGTGCCCCACCGGTGTTTTCGGAGACCGGGATCGACCACGAGGAGCGTCCATGGCAGACGTGACCGTCCCCTTCCGCGCGGGCCATGAGGGATACGCGAGTCACCGGATCCCGGCGATCGTCGCCACCGCGAACGGCACGCTGCTCGCCTTCTGCGAGGGACGGGTGCGGTCCGCTAGCGATCACGGCCACATCGACATCGTGCTCAAGCGGTCGACGGACGGCGGCCGCACCTGGGGCCCGCTCCAGGTCGTCGCGAGCAACGGCACCGGACTCGCGGGCAATCCCGCGCCGGTGGCCCTGAACACCGGCCGCGTCCTCCTCGTCCATGTCCGCGCGGCCGCCTCCGCCACCGAGGACCTCATCCGGCAGGGCAACGTGAAGGACGCCGACGGACGGCGGGTGTGGGTGCGGCACAGCGACGACGACGGGGTCACCTGGTCCGAGCCGGCCGAGATCACCGGCTCCGTGAAGCGGACGGGCTGGCGGTGGTACGCCACCGGTCCCGGCCACGCCCTCCAGCTGGGCGACGGCCGTGTCGTCGTCCCGGCCAACCACAGCCTCGCCCCCACCGGCACCGACCTCGGCACCGAGGCCCGGTACAACGGCGGTCACTGCCTGCTCAGCGAGGACCTCGGCGAGACCTGGTCCATCGGCTACGTCGACGACAACACCGACGGCTACATCAACGCCAACGAGACCACCGCCGCCGAACTCCCCGACGGGACCGTCTACTTCAACACCCGCAACGACTCCCCGTCCCCCGGCAACCGCGCCGACGCCCACTCCGAGGACGGCGGCAGGACCCTGCGTACGCCCTTCCGGCCCCAGGCGGGCCTGGCGGGCCCCGTCTGCGAAGGCAGCCTGCTCCAGCTCCGCGACCCGGACGTCCTGCTCTTCTCCGGGCCCGCCCTGCCCGACGCCCGCGCCCTGATGACCGTCCGCGCCTCGGCCGACGGCGGCACCACCTGGCGGCCCGTCCACACCGTCGACGGCCTGCCCGCCGCCTACTCCGACCTGGTCCGGATCGACGCCTCGACCGTCGGGATCCTCTACGAGACCGGGGACTTCGGGGCGTACGAGCGGATCGTGCACCGGCGGCTGCCCGTGACGCGGCTCACCTGACCGGCGGGGGTGGCCGGGGCGGACGTAAAGTCGGGCCCATGACCTCTACCGACAGTGCTGCACAGACCCCCGCGAAGGCTCCCGTCAAGGACCCGTGGGACCTCCCCGATGTCTCCGGGCTCGTCGTGGGCGTCCTCGGCGGGACCGGCCCGCAGGGCAAGGGTCTCGCCTACCGGCTCGCCAAGGCCGGCCAGAAGGTGATCATCGGCTCGCGTGCGGCGGAGCGCGCGCAGGCCGCCGCCGAGGAGCTGGGCCATGGCGTGGAGGGCGCCGACAACGCGGAGACCGCGCGCCGCAGCGACATCGTGATCGTCGCCGTACCGTGGGACGGGCACGGCAAGACGCTGGAGTCCCTGCGCGAGGAGCTGGCCGGGAAGCTGGTCGTGGACTGCGTCAACCCGCTCGGCTTCGACAAGAAGGGCGCGTACGCGATCAAGCCGGAGGAGGGCAGCGCGGCGGAGCAGGCCGCCGCCCTGCTGCCGGACTCGCGGGTGGCCGCGGCCTTCCACCACCTCTCGGCGGTACTGCTGCAGGACCCCGCGATCGACGAGATCGACACCGATGTGATGGTGCTCGGGGAGGAGCGGGCCGACGTGGAGGTGGTCCAGGCACTGGCCGGGCGCATCCCCGGCATGCGCGGCGTCTTCGCCGGGCGGCTGCGCAACGCCCACCAGGTGGAGTCGCTGGTCGCCAACCTGATCTCCGTGAACCGCCGCTACAAGGCACACGCCGGGCTCCGCGTCACGGACGTGTGAGCGGGTGGGGGACACTGGTCTGGTCTCCGGCGGTGTCCCCCCGCCGAGTCCGTCAAGCCCGCCGAGCCCGCCCAGCCCTCTTACAGGAGCCGAACGACATGCCCCGCCTCGCCCTCTACGCCCTCGCCGTCTGTCTGCTCTCCGTGGCCGCGGCGGTCGTGTCCTTCGTACAGGGCAGCTGGCTGGGGGTCGTCTGGGTGCTGCTGGCGAGCCTCTCGTCCAACATGTGCTGGTACTACGTGAAGCGCAGCCGGGACCGGGCCGTCTACTCCCAGAAGCGGTAGAGGCTGAAGCCGGCCGAGGTCTGCCACTCCGTGACGTCGAGTCCGCGCAGGACCGCGTCGATCAGGTCGAAGAACTCCCTGTTCACCGACGGCACCCACAGCAGCGCGAACACGAACAGCAGGCCGAACGGCGCGAAGGGCTCCACCTGCCGCTTGATCCCGTACGACAGCCAGGGCTCGATCACGCCGTAGCCGTCCAGGCCCGGGACCGGCAGGAAGTTCAGGATCGCCGCCGTGACCTGGAGCAGGGCGAGGAAGGCGAGCGCGTACTGGAAGTCGGCCGGGACGCCGTCCAGCGCGTGCAGCCAGAACGGGGCGGTGCACACGGCGGCGAACAGCACGTTCGTCAGCGGGCCCGCGGCCGAGATGAGGCTGTGCCGCCAGCGGCCCCGGATGCGGTTGCGTTCGATGAAGACGGCGCCGCCCGGCAGGCCGATCCCGCCCATGATCACGAACAGCACCGGCAGCACGATGCTGAGCAGGGCGTGGGTGTACTTCATCGGGTTCAGGGTCAGATAGCCCTTCGAGCCGATCGTGATGTCGCCGCTGTGCAGGGCCGTGCGCGCGTGCGCGTACTCGTGCAGACACAGGGAGACGATCCACGCGGCCGTCACGAACAGGAACACGGCCACACCGGGCTGCTCGGCGAAACCGGACCAGGTGGCCCAGCCGGTCACCGCCGTCACGGCCAGGATGCCGACGAAGACGGGGCTGATCCGCCGGTCGCTGTGGCGGGTGGCAGCGGTGGTCATGGAACTCCCTGGACTGCTGATAGTCGTATGTGCACACGGTGGGACTGCCCGACCGTACCGGTCGTAGGGGAAAACGTCTCGCGGCCGGGGTCGGGTTCCGGAGAAGGTGGGGGAGATCGGGGGGACAGTGGGGGACACGGCTGCCGCTGCCGCCGCACAGCATCGACGCCGCACGGTACCGACACCCCGCCGTACCGACGCCCCACAGCACCGACGCCCCGCCGTACCGAATCGCGTGACCGGCCCCGACCCGACCGGAGACAATGGACCCCGTGCGCTATCGCATCCTCGGCACAGCTCAGGCACTTCGGCCCGACGGGACGCCCGTTCCGGTCGGCGGCGCGCGGTTGCGCGCTCTGCTGACCGTGCTCGCCCTGCGGGCCGGCCGTACCGTGCCCGTGACCCTGCTCGTGGACGAGGTCTGGGACGGCGCACCGCCCGCGGACGCGCCGGGCGCGCTGCAGGCACTCGTCGGCCGGCTGCGCCGGGCCCTGGGCGCCGACGCGATCGCCTCGGCCGAGGGCGGTTACCGCCTCGCCACCCCGGCCGACGACGTCGACCTGCACCGTTTCGAGCGGCTCACCGGGGAAGGCGTCCGCGCCCTCGCCGACGGCGACCCCGCGAAGGCCGGGGTCGTTCTCGACGACGCCCTCGCCCTGTGGCAGGGGCCGGCCCTCGCCGACCTCCCCGACCGCACCGCCGAGGCGGCCCGCTGGGAGGCCCGGCGCCTGGACGCCCTCCGCGCCCGGCACACCGCCGCGCTCGCCCTGGGCCACGCGGAACAGTCCCTGCCCGAACTGGCCGCCCTCTGCGACACCCACCCCCTCGACGAGCCCCTCCAGGCCCTGCGCCTGCGCGCCCTCCGCGACGCGGGCCGCACCGCCGAGGCCCTGGCCACCTTCGAGACCGTACGCCAACTGCTGGCCGACCGTCTGGGTACGGACCCGGGCCCCGAACTCCGCGCCGTGTACGGGGAGTTGCTCCGCCCGGACGACATCGGGGAGCCCCGGGGGCACGGGAACGGGCGGGGTGCGCCGAGGGAGGACGGCCACGGGGCGGGCGTGGGCGCGTCGGCCGGTGGCCACCGGCTCGTGTCCGACGCGCCCGCGGGTTCCGACGCCGGCCCCGGTTCCGGTGCCGGCCGGCCCGTCACCTCACCCGGTGTTCCGGCCCGGCCCGCCGCTCCCGGCCCGCACACCCCGGTCACCTCGGTGACGGGCGACCGACCACCCGGCAACCTCCGTGCCCGTCTCACCTCCTTCGTGGGGCGGGAAGGGGATATCGAGGTCATCCGCGGTGACCTGGCGTCCGCTCGGCTGGTGACCCTGCTCGGGCCCGGGGGTGCCGGGAAGACGCGGTTGTCGCAGGAGGCCGCCGAGGGCGTGCGGGACGCGGCGCGGGACGGGGTGTGGCTGGCCGAACTGGCTCCCGTCGACCACCCGGACGCCGTACCGGAAGCCGTGCTCACCGCCGTCGGCGCCCGCGAGACCGTGCTGTACGGCGCCGGCGCCGAGGCCATGCGGGTGGCCGGGGCCGACCGGCACGACGACCCCGTGGAGCGGCTCGCCGAGCACTGCGGGCGACGTCGGATGCTGATCGTCCTCGACAACTGCGAGCATGTCGTCGAGGCCGCCGCGCGACTGGTCGAGGAGCTCCTGGAGCGGTGTCCGGAGCTGACCGTGCTGGCGACCAGCCGTGAACCCCTGGGCGTGCCGGGAGAGTTGCTGCGCCCGGTGGAGCCGCTCCCCGAACCGGTCGCGCTGCGGCTGCTCGCCGACCGGGGCGCTGCCGCGCGGCCCGGGTTCCGGGTGGACGAGGACCCGGAGGCCTGCGCCGAGATCTGCCGCCGGCTCGACGGACTGCCCCTCGCCATCGAGCTCGCCGCCGCCCGGCTACGGATGTTGACACCGCGTCAGATCGCCGACCGGCTCGACGACCGCTTCCGGCTGCTCACCTCCGGCAGCCGTACCGTCCTGCCCCGCCAGCAGACCCTGCGCGCCGTCGTCGACTGGTCCTGGGACCTGCTGGACGAGGAGGAGCGGGACGTCCTGCGGCGGCTCTCCGTCTTCGCGGGCGGCTGTGACCTCGCCGCCGCCGAGGCCGTCTGCGGCCCCCTGGCCCTGGAGGCGCTCGGCTCGCTGGTGGACAAGTCCCTTGTGGTGGCCGCCCCTTCGGGTGACGGCGGCATGCGCTACCGGCTTCTGGAGACCGTCGCCGAGTACGCGGGTGAACGGCTCGGGGAGACCGGGCGCAGGGCCGGGACGCAGCGCGCGCATCTCACGTACTACCGCGAACTCGCCCGTGCCACCGACCCGTTGCTCCGCGGCCCCGGTCAACTCGCCGCCATCGGACTGCTGGAGCGCGAGTACGAGAACCTGCGCAGCGCCCTGCGGTTCGCGGTCGCCGAGCGGGACGAGCAGGAGGGCCTCTGCCTGGTCCTTTCGCTGGCCTGGTACTGGCAGATGCGTGACGTCCGTATCGAGGCCCGCAACTGGTGCGTCGAGGTGATGGCCCTCGGCCCCGACCCCTTCACCGCGCTCGTCCGTCGCGCCGAGCCGGTCTGGGAGCGCTGCACCGACACCCCGCCCCCCTGGTCCGGCGAGGTCCTGGCCGAGGCCCGCCGCGGTGTCCATCTCGCCCATCTCGCCTGTATGGACACCGAGTTGGAGGCCTGGGAGTCCGAGGAGGCGAAGGCGAAGCTGCGCCTGATCAGCGAGGTCTACGAGCCGGGGCTGCCGCAGACCTGCCGTACCCCCGGCATGATCTGGTTCTTCGCGGTGATGCTGACCGGCGGTGTGGAGCGGCTGCCCGAGATCCTCGACGCCAATGTGCGGACCTGTCGCGCGACCCCCGGTATGGAGTGGGAGCTCGCCGCCACCCTCCAGATGCGCGCCAACCTCCTGGCCAACCGCAGCGACTGGGCGGGCGACGCGCGGCGCGACGCCGACGAGTCGCTGGAGATCTACCGGCGGATCGGGGATCTGTGGGGCACCGCCGAGGCCCTGTCCGCCCGTGGCGAGGCGTATGAGCGGCGCGGGGATCACCAGGCCGCCGCCGCCGACTACGCGGCGGCGATCGAGGAGGCCGATCGGCTCGGCGCCCGCGCCCAGGTGACCGTCCTCAGCGCCCGGCTCGGCTGCGCGCTGATGGAGTCGGGCGAGGGAGAGCGGGGCGAGGAGATCCTGCGCGAGGTGATCCGGACCTCGGCCGGCGCGCACAACGAGGCCATGCCCGCCGCCCGGCTGTTCCTCGCGGGCCGCCTCGCCATGACCGGGCGGACCGACGAGGCGCGTGAGCAACTGAGGCTGCTGCGCGAGCAGTTCAAGATCGCCTACTTCGTCATCTTCGACGCGTTCATCCTCGGCATGGAGGGGTGCGTGGAGGCGGCCGCCGGCCACTACGAACTCTCCCTGGACAAGGCCCGCCAGGCCCTGGGCCGGGCCGCCGACCCGCTCGCCGACCACATGGCACCGCATATGCGGCCCCTCTATCTGGCCCTGGCCGCCATCGGCCTCGCCGAGACCGAGGGCGGCCGCCGGGCCGGGGACGGCGCCCGGTGCGTGGGGGCCGCGCGGGCGGCGCTCCCGCCGCGTCATGTGCCGACCTCGATGGAGCGCGAGGTCTACGACCGGGCCGAGCGGCACACCCGCGCCGTACTGGGCGACGAGGCGTTCGAGGCCGCGCACACCGAGGGCGGCGGCCTCTCCCTCGCGGAGGCCGCCGCCCTGGTGTGACTCACCGTATCGGTGAACGTCCGCTGGTGGTGCGGAACTCGTGGATCTCAGCTCTTGGTGCGGAACTTGTGGATCGCGTACGGCGCCGCCACCGCCGTGATCGCCACCGACCAGGCCAGCGTCACCCACAGGTCGTGCGCGACCGGGCCGCCGATCATCAGTCCCCGGGCCGCGTCGGCCAGCGTGGACAGCGGGTTGTAGTCGGTGAAGGCCTGCAGCCAGCCCGGCATCGAGTTCGTCGGAGCGAAGATCGACGAGCCGAACTGCAGCGGGAACAGCACCAGGAAGCCCATCGCCTGCACGGACTGCGCGTTCTTCAGGACCACGCCCAGGGTGAGGAACACCCACATGATCGAGGAGGCGAACACGGTGGCCAGGCCCACCGCGGCGAACAGGCCGGCCCAGTTGTCGATGTCGAAGCCGACGAGCACGGCGACGATCATCAGGACGGTCGTCGCGAACAGCATCCGCGCCAGCTCCACCGCGATCTTCGCGAACAGGACCGAGCCGCGTCCGATCGGCAGGGACCGGAAGCGGTCCATGACACCGGAGTTGAAGTCCTGGCTGAACCCGGTGCCGACGCCCTGCGAGAGCGACATGCTCATCATCGCGATCATGCCGGGGATGACGTACTGGACGTACCCGTCCTGTCCGCCGCCCAGTGCCTGACCGATCGAGCCGCCGAAGACGTACACGAACAGCAGCGTGAAGATGACCGGCATCAGCAGCGCGTCGAACATCGACTCGGGGTCCTGCTTGATCCACAGCAGGTTGCGGCGGATCAGGGCACCGGTGTGGCGCAGATGGCCGCGCAGCGGGATGCGCGCGTCGGCGGCGGTGGGAGTGGCGGCGGCGGTGGCGGTTGCGGCGCTCATACGGCGACCTCCTCGCGGGTGTCGTGGGCGGGGACGGTGTCCTGCGGGGCACTGGCCCGATGGCCGGTGAGGGACAGGAACACCTCGTCCAGGCTGGGGAGTTCGGTGGTGATGGAGCTGATGGTGATGGAGCGCGCGGTCACCGCGCCGACCACGGCGGTCAGTTGCTCGTCGCTGAGGATCGGCACCAGTACGGTCCCGCTCTCGGTGTCGACGGTGGTGGTCGCGAGCCCGGTGATGCCGAGCTCGTCGAGCGCGGTGGCCAGCGGCCGCAACTGCATGGGATCGACGGGCCGTACCCGCAGGGTCCGGCCTCCGACCCTGGCCTTGAGCTCGTCGATCGCGCCGCCGGCGATGACCTTGCCGTGGTCCACGACCGTCAGCTCGGAGGCGAGCTGCTCGGCCTCCTCCATGTACTGCGTGGTGAGCAGGACGGTCACACCGTCCCCCACCATGGCCTTGACCTCGTCCCACACCTCGTTGCGGGTACGGGGGTCCAGGCCCGTGGTCGGCTCGTCGAGGAAGAGCACCTCGGGGCGCCCGATCATCGAGGCGGCGAGGTCGAGTCGGCGGCGCATACCGCCGGAGTAGGTGCTCGCCGGCCGCTTGGCCGCGTCGGTCAGCGAGAACCGCTCCAGCAGCTCGTCGGCCCGGGCGCGCGCCTCCTTCCGGGGCAGGTCGAGCAGCCGCCCGATCATGTAGAGGTTCTCCCAGCCGGGGAGCTTCTCGTCCACGGAGGCGTACTGCCCGGTGAGCCCTATCACCCGGCGCAGCTGCCGCGGCTGCCGCAGGACGTCGTACCCGGCGACGGTGGCCTGCCCCGCGGTGGGGGCCAGCAGAGTGGACAGGATGCGTACGAGGGTGGTCTTGCCGGCCCCGTTCGGCCCGAGCACACCCATCACGGTGCCCTCGCGCACGTCCAGGTCGACGCCGTCCAGCGCCTTGGTCTCGCCGTAGTGCTTGACCATCCCCCGTACGGTGACGGCGTTCCCGCCGCCGCTGGAGTTCTTGTCGATTCGCGTCATGCCGAGAACGGTGCCAGGGCCCACCGACAAACGACCGACAGACGACCGACAGCGATATGCCGGTACCGACAGCACACCGACACCCCTGCCGACACATACGCCGACACGCACGCCGACTCGCAAGCCGACAGAAAACGGCAGCCCGCCGACGGGGGATGATCGGCGGGCTGCCTCTGTGCCGCTATGGCTCTAGTGGACGGAGTGCTCCTCCAGCGGGAACGTTCCGCCGACCACGTCCTCGGCGAACTCCTTCACCGCGTCGCCCATGACCTGGCGGAGGTTCGCGTACTGCTTGACGAACTTCGGGACACGGCCGCCGGTCAGCCCCAGCATGTCGGTCCACACCAGCACCTGTGCGTCCGTCTCCGGCCCGGCGCCGATACCGACCGTCGGGATGTGCAGCACCCGGGTCACCTCGGCCGCCAGCTCAGCCGGCACCAGCTCCAGGACCACCGCGAAGGCGCCCGCGTCCTGCACCGCCTTGGCGTCCCGCAGCAGCTGCTGGGCCGCCTCCTCGCCGCGGCCCTGGACGCGGTAGCCCATGGCGTTGACGGACTGGGGGGTCAGGCCGATGTGGGCCATGACCGGGATCCCGGACTCCACCAGGAGCCGGATCTGCTCGTGCGACCGCTCGCCGCCCTCCAGCTTCACGGCCCCCACCCCGGCGTCCTTGACCAGCCGGGTCGCCGAGCGCAGCGCCTGCACCGGGCCCTCCTGGTAGGAGCCGAAGGGGAGGTCGCCGACGATCAGGGCACGCTGGGTGCCGCGGACCACCGCGGCCGACAGCATGGTCATCTCGTCCATGGTCACGGGGACCGTCGTCTCGTACCCGAGGTGGCAGTTGCCCGCCGAGTCGCCGACGAGGAGCACCGGGATGCCGGCCTCGTCGAACACCGACGCGGTCATGGCGTCGTAGGCGGTGAGCATGGGCCACTTCTCGCCGCGTTCCTTGGCGAGGGCGATGTCGCGAACGGTGATACGGCGTGTGCCCTTGCCCCCGTACAGCGCCTTGCTGCCGTCGGAGGGCTTTGTCTGGGCAGCCGAAAGCTGCGTCATTGCAACGGCTCCTTCAGTCATCTCGAGGCGCCCTCACGGCGTCCCCGGATCACTCCCATGGTGGCACCTCGTGCCAGGCGCAGCCAAGAGGACGTCCGTCACGTAAGGGCTCACGTCATGGGCAGCGTAAGGAGCAGGTAAAAACATTTACGATACGAGACCGATCCGTATCGGAATTATCTAGGCTGTCCCCATGACCACTCCACCTGTCCCCGCCGCCCCCCGGATCCCGGAGGCGGTGCACCGGCGCCGCTGGGCCATCCTCGGCGTGCTGATGCTCAGCCTGCTGATCGTGGTGCTCGACAACTCGATCCTGAACGTCGCCATCAAGACGATCTCCACCCCGGCGCCGACCGGCCTCGGCGCCACCCAGAGCGAGCTGGAGTGGGCGATCAACGCCTACACGCTCGTCTTCGCCGGCCTGCTGTTCACCGCCGGTCTCATCGGCGACCGGGTGGGCCGCAAGAAGGTGCTGCTCGGCGGCCTCGTGGTGTTCGGCATCGGCTCCGCGCTCGCCGCCGAGTCCGGCTCGCCGGGCCAGCTCATCGCCTTCCGTGCCCTGATGGCCCTGGGCGCCGCCTTCGTGATGCCGGCCACCCTCGCCGTCCTGATGAACGTCTTCGAGCGCGAGGAGCAGCCCAAGGCCATCGGCATCTGGGCCGGCGGCGTCGGCCTCGCCATCGCCATCGGCCCGATCACCGGCGGCCTCCTCCTCGACCACTTCTGGTGGGGCTCGGTCTTCCTCATCAACGTGCCGATCGTGCTCCTCGCGCTCGCGCTGATGGTGTGGCTGGTCCCCGACTCCCGCGACCCCAGGCCCGGCCGTCTCGACCCCATCGGTGTCGTCCTGTCCGTCGTCGGCCTGGTCCTGCTCGTCTACGGCATCATCAAGGGCGGCGAGCTCGCCGACTTCACGGACCCCCAGGTGCTGGCCACCATCGGCGCCGGCGTCGTCGTACTCGCCGCGTTCGTCGTCTTCGAGAAGCGCAGCGACCACCCCTCGCTCGATGTCACGTACTTCAAGAACAAGGTGTTCTCGGCCGCCATGGCCGCGATCTGCCTGGTGTTCTTCGCGCTGATGGGGGTGACCTTCTTCTCGGTCTTCTACACCCAGAGCGTGCGCGGCTACTCGCCGCTGCAGGCCGGTCTGCTGATGCTGCCGCTGGCCGCCGCGCAGATGATCTTCGCGCCGCGTGCCCGGCTGCTGGTCGACCGCTTCGGCAACAGCGTCACCACCGGGGTCGGCCTGCTGGTCCTGGCGGGCATGCTCGCCGCGTTCGCGGGCTTCGAGGCGGACACGCCGATCTGGGTCCTGGAGGTCGTGTTCTTCCTCATGGGCGCCGGCATGGCACACGTCATGACCCCGACCTCCGTCGTCATCATGCAGGCCCTGCCGCGTGAGAAGGCCGGCTCCGCGTCCGCGCTGAGCAACACCTTCCGCCAGGTCGGTGGCGCCCTCGGCATCGCCGTCCTCGGCTCGGTCCTGTCGACCTCGTACCGCAACGGCATCGAGGGCAAGCTCGGCCTCCTCCCGGCCGGCCTCAGGGAGACGGCGGGCGAGTCCATCGAGGCCACGCTCGGTGTCGCCGCGAAGCTCGGCCCGCGCGGCAAGTCCCTCGTCGACCCCGCCAACGACGCCTTCCTGCACGCCATGCACGTCACCGCCCTGTGCGGCACCGGCGTGGCGCTGATCGGCGCGCTGGTCGCCTTCCTCTTCCTGCCCGGCAGGCCGACGGCCCGTCAGCAGGGTGAGGACAAGCAGGAGTTGGTGGCCGCGACCGAGTAGCACCCGGGCGCCGTAGGAGAATCCGCGCAGGAGAGCGAAGGGACGCAGTGAAGTGAGCCTCGCCGACAGCCAAGCCGCTCCCGAGCGGACCCCGGCCAGGGGCCGCCCCCGAAGCGAGGCCGTGGAGCGCGCCATCATGGACGGGGTGATCGGCCTCCTGGAGGAGGGCGTGCCGCTGGCCGATCTCTCCATCGAGCGCATCGCCCGTACCGCGGGCGTCGGCAAAGCCACCATCTACCGGCGCTGGAGCGGCAAGGAGGAGCTCTTCGTCGACGTCGTGCGCACGGCCGAGCCCCCCGGCCCGGAGCTGCCCGGCACGTCGATGCGCGACGACCTGGTGGCCATCCTGGAGCAGTTGCGCCGGCGCGGGGTGATGGCCCGCACCTCGGCCCTGCTGCACAACGTCTTCGCCCAGATGAAGAGCAGCCCGAAGATCTGGGCCGCGTACCAGGCGAACGTCGTCGAACCGCGGCGCAGGCTGCAGGTGGAGATCCTGCGCCGCGGTCAGGCCGACGGCGAACTGCGCACGGACCTCGACGTCGAGCTGATGAACGACATGTTCGTCGGCCCGATGCTGCTGCGCACCGTGATGCGCCCGGACGCCGACCTGCCCGAGGGTCTGTCCGAACAGATCGTCGACACACTCCTCGAAGGGCTACGCCCCGTCAGTTCGCCGACCGCGTAACCCGAATGTGCGCGTTGCGTCACAGACCGCGCTTTCCGCGCCGGTAACCGGAACCCTCCGCCCCGGCCCGCACGTCACACGTCCTGTACGGCCGTCGAGGACGGCGGGAACGGAGCCGATCATCCCCTAGGGTCTTATGGGTTCCCCCTTGACCACGGGGACGGACCGGATGCACGGCAGGCAGTGAGGCGACGCGGTATGGCGCAGCAGGCGTACATGACGGAGACGGACAACGGAGGCTCGGGACCCGAGCGCCGGGGAGACCGCTTCCGGCGCCTGATGAACCGCCTCTTCTCCGGCTGGCGCGGCGATCCGAGAATCTGGCGTCGGGGCGTCGTCCTCGCCGCCTTCTCCGTCGCCCTCGCGCTCGTGCTGCTGCTGCACGCGCGTGTGCCCAACCGGATCGGCAACCTGGGCAGCCTCACCGAGACCTTCCTGCCCTGGCTGGGCCTGCTGGTCCCGCTCCTCCTGCTGCTCGCGCTGGTGCGCAAATCGGCGACGGCGCTGATCGCCCTGATCCTCCCGGTCGCCGTCTGGCTCAACCTCTTCGGAGGCCTGCTCAGCGACAAGACCGGCACCGGCGGCGACCTCACCGTCGCCACCCACAACGTCAACGCCGACAACCCGGACCCGGCCGGCACCGCCCGTGACGTGGCCGCGTCCGGCGCGGACGTGCTGGCCCTGGAGGAGCTCACGGCCACGGCCGTCCCGGTGTACGAGCGGGCGCTGGCCTCCACGTACAAGTACCACTCGGTGCAGGGCACGGTCGGTCTGTGGAGCAAGTACCCCATGAGTGACGTCAGGGCCGTCGACATAAAGCTCGGCTGGACGCGCGCCATGCGCGCCACGGTGACCACTCCGGAGGGCCAGGTCGCCTTCTACGTCGCTCATATGCCGTCGGTGCGGGTGAAGCTGGAGGCCGGGTTCACGGCCCGGCAGCGTGACAAGAGCGCCGACGCGCTGGGCGAGGCCATCGCCGACGAACCGCTGAAGCGGAAGGTCCTCCTCGGTGATCTCAACGGCACCATGAACGACCGCTCGCTCAACGCCGTCACCTCCCAGATGCGCTCCACCCAGGGCGCGGCGGGCAACGGCTTCGGTTTCAGCTGGCCGGCCTCGTTCCCGATGGCGCGGATCGACCAGATCATGGTCCAGGGCATCGAGCCGGTGAGTTCGTGGACCCTGCCCGAGACCGGCAGCGACCACCTCCCGGTGGCCGCCCGTGTGAACCTCGACACCACCTCGTAACCCGTTGGAATACTGGGCCTGAGAGGCTTTGTTCCGCGAGTGAACATATACTCGCGGAACATCCACCCCTCTTCGCGCGGACCACCGCGCCCGAAAGGAACAGGCCTCTCCATGCCTCTGGCCCTGCTCGCTCTGGCCGTCGGCGCATTCGGGATCGGTACGACCGAGTTCGTGATGATGGGCTTGCTGCCCGACGTCGCGAACGACCTGAACGTCTCCCTCCCCACCGCCGGTCACCTGGTCTCGGCGTACGCGCTGGGCGTGGTGATCGGAGCCCCGCTGCTCGCCGCGCTGACCGCGCGGATGTCCCGGCGCACGGTCCTGATCGGCCTGATGGCACTGTTCGTCGTCGGCAATGCGCTCTCGGCGTTCGCCCCCGGCGACGACTCCCTGCTGGCCGCCCGCTTCCTCAGCGGCCTGCCGCACGGCGCCTTCTTCGGTGTCGGCGCGGTCGTCGCCACGAACATGGCCGCGCCGGAGCGCAAGGCACGCTCCGTCTCCCTGATGTTCCTGGGCCTGACGGTCGCCAATGTCGCGGGTGTGCCGGTCGCCACGCTCATGGGACAGCATCTGGGCTGGCGGGCCACCTTCCTCGGCGTCAGCGCGATCGGCCTGGCGGCCATAGCCGCGCTCGCGCTGCTGATCCCGCACGACCACGCGCAGGCACCCGCGGTGGGTCTGCGCCGCGAGCTCTCGGCCCTGCGGTCGGTGCCGGTCTGGCTGGCCCTCGGCACGACGGTCGCGGGCTTCGGCGCCCTCTTCGCCGCCTACAGCTACATCACCCCGATGCTCACCGACGCGGCGGGCTACGCCCACTCCAGCGTCACGCTGCTCCTCGCCCTGTTCGGAGTGGGCGCGACGGTGGGCAACCTGGTGGGCGGCCGCCTCGCGGACCACTCGCTGCGGGGGACGCTCTTCGGTGGGCTGGTTTCTCTGGGTGCCGTACTGGCCCTGTTCCCGCTGTTCATGGCGTCGCAGTGGAGCGCGGCCGTGGCGGTGGTCCTGCTCGGCGCGGCGGCCTTCATCACCGGCTCGCCCCTCCAGCTGATGGTCATGGAGAAGGCCTCGGCCGCCCCCTCCCTGGCGTCCTCGGCCAACCAGGCCGCCTTCAACCTGGCGAACGCCGGGGGAGCGTGGATCGGCGGCCTCGCCCTGGCCGCCGGGTTCGGTGTCACCTCACCTGCCCTCGCGGGAGCGGTGCTGGCGCTGCTGGGGCTGGGCGTCGCGGGGGTCGCGTACACGGTGGATGTGCGACGCGGCGCCTCTCGGCCCCGGCCCGCCGTCACCGCCGCCGTCGCACGACAGCGTGTGGTCGCCTCCCATGTCCCGCAGCGGACGGAGGCTTTCCAGCGCTGAGGTGCGCTGGAGTGCGCTGGGGGGCCAGGGGGAGTGCGAGGGCGAGGTCCTTGGGCCGGACGGGGTTCGGCCGGGCCGGCCAAGGGGGCGGCCGAGATGGCCGAAGCGGGGGTTCGGTGACGGGTGAGGAGGGCTCCGGCCGGACCGGTGGCCGATGAGGGGTTCGGCGGGGTTGGTCGAAGCGGGTTCCGGCGGGGCTGGTCGGCCGGGCCGGTCGAACTGGGGTCCGGCCGGGCTGGCCGATGAGGGGTCCGGCGGGGTTGGTCGAAGCGGGTTCCGGCCGGGCTGGTCGGCCGGGCCAGTAACTGGAGTCCGCCCGGGCTAGCCGATGAGGGTCCCGCTCGGGCCGGACCGACCGTAGCGGGGTCCGGCCGGGCTGGGCGATGAGGGGCCTGGCCGGGCTGGTCGGCCGGGCCAGTAACTGGAGTCCGCCCGGGCTAGCCGATGAGGGTCCCGCTCGGGCCGGACCGACCGTAGCGGGGTCCGGCCGGGCTGGGCGATGAGGGGCCCGGTCGGGCTGGTCGGCCGGGCCGGTCGAACTGGGGTCCGGCCCGGCTGGTTGGCGCGAGGTGCGGGTGGGTTAGTCGAAGCGGGCCAGGTCCCGTAGCCACGCTGTTGCGGAGCTGTCCGACGGTGCGCGCCAGTCGCCGCGCGGTGACAGCGAGCCCCCCGCCGAGACCTTCGGGCCGTTCGGCATCGCCGAGCGCTTGAACTGGGCGAAGGCGAAGAACCGCCGGCAGAACACCTCCAGCCAACGCCGGATCTCCGCTAGGTCGTACGTCACCCGCTTGGCCTCGGGGAACCCCGGCGGCCAGGCACCGCTTTCCACGTCGTGCCACGCGTGCCACGCCAGGAACGCGATCTTCGAGGGCCGGAAGCCGTACCGCAGCACGTGGAACAGCGTGAAGTCGTGCAGCGCGTACGGCCCGATCTTCGACTCCGTGGACTGCATCTCCTCGCCCGGCACCAGCTCGGGACTGATCTCGGTGTCGAGGATCGCCGCGAGGATCTTCCCCGTCTCCTCGTCGAACTGCCCGCTGCTGATGACCCAGCGGATGAGGTGCTGGATCAGCGTCTTCGGCACACCGGAGTTGACGTTGTAGTGGCTCATCTGGTCGCCCACGCCATACGTCGACCAGCCGAGCGCCAGCTCCGACAGATCACCCGTGCCCAGCACGATGCCACCGCGCTGGTTGGCGAGCCGGAACAGATAGTCGGTGCGCAGACCCGCCTGCACGTTCTCGAAGGTGACGTCGTACACCGGCTCGCCGGACGCGAAGGGGTGCCCCATCTCCTTCAGCATCAGCCGCGCCGTCGGCGTGATGTCCAGCTCGGCCGCGGTGACCCCGAGCGCCCGCATCAGCGCATGGGCGTTGTCCTTGGTGTGGTCGCTGGTGGCGAACCCGGGCAGCGTCCAGGCCAGGATGTCGCTGCGCGGGCGCCCCGCGCGGTCCATCGCCCGCGCGGCGACGATCAATGCGTGTGTGGAGTCCAGGCCACCGGAGACCCCGATGACCACCTTCGGCCCGCCGATGGAGGCCAGCCGCTGCTGAAGCCCCGCGACCTGGATGTTGTACGCCTCGTAGCAGTCCTGTGCGAGCCGCTCGGCGTCGGCCGGCACGAACGGGAAGCGCTCCAGGCGACGGCGCAGCCCCAGATCGGTGAGCGGCGGGTCCAGCTCGAACCCCACCGTCCGGAAGTCACCGGTCCGCGCCCGGTGGGTACGGCGGTTCTCGTCGAACGTGCCCATCCGCTGCCGCTCCTGCCGCAGTAGATCCAGGTCCACGTCGGCCACCGCGTACTCGTCGCCCAGGGGGAAGCGCTCGGTCTCGGCCAGCAGCACGCCGTTCTCGTAGACCATGGCCTGGCCGTCCCAGGAGAGGTCGGTCGTCGACTCGCCGAGGCCGGCCGCCGCGTAGACGTACGCGGCGAGACAGCGGGAGGACGCCGAGCGGCACAGCAGCTTGCGGTCCTCGGCCCGCCCGACCGTGATCGGGCTGCCGGAGAGGTTGACGAGGAGGGTCGCACCGGCGAGGGCGGCCTCCGCGCTGGGCGGCACCGGCACCCACATGTCCTCGCAGATCTCCGCGTGCAGCACCAGCCCGGGGACGTCCTCGGCGGAGAACAGCAGATCCACGCCGAAGGGGACGGTCTCGCCGCCCACGCGGATCGAACCGCCGCGCTCGTCGGCGCCGTCGGCGATCTGCCGACGCTCGTAGAACTCCCGGTAGTTCGGGGGGTACGACTTCGGCACGACACCGAGGACCCGGCCGCGGTGCACGACCACCGCACAGTTGTAGACCCGGTCGCGATGGCGCAGCGGGGCCCCGACGACCAGCACCGGCAGCAGCTCCGCCGACCCGGCCACCACCTCCCCGAGCGCCTCCTCGACCTGGTCGAGCAGGGCGTCCTGCAGCAGCAGGTCCTCGATCGAGTAACCGCACAGCACCATCTCCGGGAAGACGGCGACCGCCACCCCCTCCTCGGCGCACCGCCGCGCATGGCGCAGGACCGCCGCGGCGTTGGCATGCGGCTCGACGATGACGGTGTGACCCGTACACGCGGCGACGCGTGCGAAGCCGTGCTGATAGATCGACCAGAAATTCAAGGCAGGCACCCGTCCAGTGTAATCGTCAGACCGACACGATGGGGGGTGCGGGGTCGGGACGTCGCCAGACCCCGCACCTTCACGCTCCTCAGTCGCGGTACCCCAGAACCGTCATCATTCCCGCCTCCGCGTGGTAGACGTTGTGGCAGTGGATCATCCACAGCCCCGGATTGTCGGCGTCGAAGTCGACCTTGAGCGTGCCGTTCGGCAGCACCAGCGCCGTGTCCTTGCGCGGGCCGCCCACCGCATCGGCCAGCGCGAAGGTGTGCCCGTGCAGATGGAGCGGGTGCCACATGGTCGTCGAGTTCTCGAACTCCAGCCTCACCCGCTCTCCGGCGAGCACGGGGTGCCGCTGAGAGGGCGTGTACGGCTTCTTGTCGAACGCCCAGTCGTAGTGCGCCATCCCGCCGGTCAGCCGGAGCCTGACCGTCCGGTCCGGTTCCCTCCGCGCGAGCGCCACGGTGGCATCGGCGGTGAGCCGGTCCGCGGTCAGGAGTCTGCCGTCGAGTTCCCTCGGGCGGGCCGAGGCGGTGGGCGCGGTACCGCCGCCGGTGCGCAGCAGGGCCATCGTGGCCGCCTTCTTGCCCTCGGCGAGCGCGGTGAGCGGGAAGACGCCGTCGCCCGCGGTCACCAGCACGTCGTACCGCTCGCCCATACCGATCAGCAGCGCGTCCGTCGTCGCGTGCCGCACCGGGAAGCCGTCCGTGTGTGTCACCGTCATTCGGTGGCCGCCGAGGGCCACGCGGAAGGCGGTGTCACCGCCCGCGTTGACGAACCGGATGCGGATACGGTCCCCGGGGCGGGCCCGGAAGGCCGAAGGCGCCTTCGCCGTACGCCCGTTGACCAGGTAGTACGGGTACGCCACATCGCCGGCGTCGCCGCCCAGCAGGTCACTGGTGCCCCCCATCAGCATGCGGGAGGGGCCGGAGGGGGAGGCGGAGGTGGAGGGTGAGGGTGAGGGCGACGATGAGGCCTGACCGCCCATGGACATGCCCGACATCCCGTGCCCGGAGTCGCCCATGTCCATGTCTCCGCCCATGTCCATGCCTCCGCCCGCGTCCATTCCCATGCCGCCGCCCATGCCCCCGCGGAGCTGGGCGAGCACCGCGTCCGGCGTCGAGCCGGCCACCCCGTCGACCCAGTCGTCCAGGACGACGACCCACTCCTTGTCGTAGGAGAGCGGCTCCCTGGGGTCCTCGACGATCAGCGGGGCGTACAGCCCGCGGTCCTGCTGGACGCCCGTGTGCGGGTGGAACCAGTAGGTGCCCGGGTCCGGGACCGTGAAGCGGTAGGTGAACTCGGCGCCCGGCGCGACCGCGCGCTGGGTGAGGCCGGGCACGCCGTCCATGTCGTTGCGCAGGGCGAGGCCGTGCCAGTGCAGGGAGGTGGCGGCCGGAAGGTGGTTGGCCAGGGTCACGGCGAGGCGGTCGCCCGCGGTGACACGGATCTCCTTGCCGGGCAGCTCACCGCCGTACGACCAGGACCTGACCGTGCGCTCGCCGAGGTCCAGTGGGGTCTCGGCGGCGGTGAGGCGGATCTCGCGGGCGGTGCCGCTCGCGCCCGCGGCGCGTTTCTTCTCGGCGGCGGCGACCTGCGTGCCGGCCGGGTCGACGTAGCCCTTGGGGGCGGGGGTGCTCGCGGTCGAGCCCGAAGAGCCCGAGCAGGCGGCCAGGATGCCCGTCCCGGCGACGGCGAGGGATGCGCCGAGTACGGAGCGGCGCGTGGGAGTACGCATGACGTGCTGACACCTCGTCTGAGTGGTGCTGGTGAATGGCCTGGACGCATCTGCTGCTTCTGGTACACCGCTCGGGGCACGGAGGTTCCCACCCCGAAAGGGTGATCCGTGCGAGCAGGCCGAAGCAGCCGGTGCGCAGGCCTAGATGCGCAGCACCGACAGACGGGAGAGGAGAAGCCCCGGTGGGGGAGGGTTGGGCCACAGGGCCCGTAGGAGAAGCGCGGGGCGGACGGGTCGTACGACCGTCGTGGCGCCCCCGGTCAGCGCCGCTGCGAGCAGCAGACCGAGCGTGAAGGTGCCCAGCACCGCCAGGCACACGGACGACGGATCCATGCCGTCCATCGCGGGGGACCCGGCGCTCGTCCCGTGCGCCGTCCCGACCTGGAGATGCACCGCGACGGGCGACGGAGCCCCGCCGCCCTCCTCCGAGGGATGCCCCAGTGTGTGCATGGTCAGGACGCCGAGGAGCAGTACGGCGAACAGCAGCAGCCGTCCGTACGTCTGACTCCTCGACCGGTCCATACCCCGCACCCTACCCCCACCGGGTATGCGCGTGCGCCCGCTCCCGGGAAGGGAACGGGCGCACGGTCACCGCGAGGATCAGTGCTTGCGGTAGGACTCCACGTAGCCGTTCGCGGGCGTACCCACGCCGGTGACGTCGTCGTAGCCCTTCACCGCGGACAGCGAGCTGTCCTTGCCGAGGCTGCGCACCGAGGTGAGCAGACCGCCGGTGGCGTCGTAGCCGTTGGCGAAGTCGACGCGTGCCACCGCCAGGTCCTTGCCCGTGGGCTTGTCCGTGACGTCGTGGTACACGCCCTTGTTGTAGCGGGCGTAGATCTCCGGGTTGGCGAAGCCGATGGCCTTGCCGCCCCGGGCCTCCTGGGCCAGCGCCTGGACGGCCGCGATCACCGGAGCGGCGAGCGAGGTGCCGCCGATGCGGTACTCGTCGTAGCCCAGCGTCCCGTCCGGCAGGGTCTGCGTCTGGCCGACCTTGAAGCCGGTGTTCGGGTCGGCGATCGCCGAGATGTCCGGAACGACGCGGTTGCCGGTGGCGTTGTTCGCCGTGGCGAGCGCGTTCGGGACGACGCCCTTCTGGTAGTAGGGCTCGGCGACCGTCTTGCTGGTGCCACCGCCCGCACCCGAGGTGAACGCGCCGGGGAAGTCGGTCCAGCTCTTGCCGTCCGCGGACAGCTTGGCCTTCTCGGTGCCCCAGCCGGTCTCCCACTGGTACGTGTCGTTCTTGCCGACCGCCAGCGAGGTACCGCCCACCGCCGTCACCCACGCCGAGTTGGCCGGGGTGTCGACCTGCTTCGTACCGGTGTTGGCGACCTCGTCGCCGTTGTCACCGGAGGAGAAGTAGAAGCCGATGCCCTCGACCGCGCCGAACTGGAACACCTGGTCGTACGCGGCGGCGAGGTCCGGGGTCTGGTTGGCCTCGATGTCGCCCCACGAGTTGGACACGATGTCGGCGAGGTGGTTGTCGACCACCTTGCTCAGCGCGTCCAGCAGGTCGTCGTCCATGCAGGACGCCGCGCCCACGTACGTCACGTCCGCGGCCGGCGCGACCGCGTGCACGGCCTCGACGTCCAGGGTCTCCTCGCCGTACCAGCCGGCGGCGGAGCAGTCCGTGGTGTTCGTGTACTTCTTGGGCAGCACCTGGTGCAGCTGGCTCGTCGACCACTTGGCGTCACCGTGCTTGCCGGCGTACGTCTGCGCGTCGAAGGCGATGTACGGCGAGGCGTACGCGTCCGTGATGGCGACCTTGACGCCCTTGCCGGTGTACTGGCCGGCACCGTAGGCGGCGCGCAGCTGCTTGCCGGTGTAGCCCTGGATCGCGTACGGGATCTTCGATCCGTACGCGTCCGGCAGCGTGCTCGCGATGTTCGAGCCGAAGTACGACGAGAACGGCCCGGAGTTGCGGAACACGGTCTCCGGCGGCGGCAGCTGGTCGTCGTGGTTCGCCTTGTGCGGCGCGTTGTCCAGGCCGGTGACGGTCAGGACGGCGCCCTTGAGGCTGTCCGGCGCCGAGGCCGTCTTCGACGGCGCCCGGTAGGTCTTCGAGCCCTTGGTGTAGTTGTGCAGCTGGGTGCCGAACGCCTTCTCGGCGGCGGCCACGTCACCGGTGACGGAGACGTAGTGCTGCGAGACACCGGTGACCTTCAGGCCGTTGGACGTCAGCCACGACTTGACCGCGGCCACCTGTGCCTTGGTCGCGCCGAACGCGGCCTGCGCCTTCTTGGCGCTCAGGTACTTGCCGTACAGCGGCGAGCTCGGGTCGGACACGGCCTTCGCGTAACGGGCGAGGCCGTCCGCGTCCTTGCCCGCGAGGTAGACCCGGAGGTGGACCTGGGCGCCGTTCGAGGCGTCGCCCTTGTCCGCCTTGGCCGTGGCCCACGCGGGCTTGGTGCCCGCGAGGGCGTCCCGGCCCGGGTTGTCCGCGGCGTGCGCCGCGGGTATGCCGAGCGCCAGCGCGCCGGCGAGCATGGGCAGAGTTGCCGCCATGCTCGTGGCACGCAGTCTGGCGCGGTTGGATCTCATTGAACCCCCTGCGATGCGGTTCTTCGCACGTGTGGTCGGTCGTCGCCGTGATCCGCGTAGACAACCCGCTCCGCGGCGGAGGCGCGGGCACTGGATCAAGCGATGCTGGCCACTCTTGCGATGAACCGTTCATGCCAGGGGAAACCGCACACCAAGAGAAACCCAAGTAACCGTCAGGCGGGGCGATTTGCGGCTTTCGTTCTTACGGCGTTGTAACAAGCCCTGTCAGGAACGCGCTTTCGCGCCCCGCTCCTTCAACATCCCGGCCATCAGTTGAATTTCGGACTGCTGTGCGTCGACCATTCCCTGCGCGAGCCGCTTCTCCACCCCGACCGTGCACTTGGCGACACAGCCCTCGGCCATGTGGATACCGCCCTTGTGATGGTCCGTCATGAGCTGGAGGTAGAAGACCTCGGCCTGCTTGCCGTTGAGGGTGCCGAGCCTCTTCATCTCGGTGTCCGTCGCCATGCCGGGCATCAGTGAGCCGTTCCCGCGCTCGGGCATGTCGCCCATGCCCATCCAGGACATCGGCGGCTTCGCCGACACCTTCGGCAGCTCCCACAGGTCCAGCCAGCCCAGCAGCATGCCCCGCTGGTTGGCCTGCGTCTGCGCGATGTCGTACGCGAGGCGCCGTACCTCCTCGTTCTTCGTGCGGTCGCGCACGATGTACGACATCTCGACGGCCTGCTGGTGATGCACCGCCATGTCCCGGGCGAACCCGGCGTCCGCGGAGTCGGCGGTCGGTGTCCGCACGGCGCCCGGTCCGTCGTCCTCGGCGACCGCGTAGGTGACCGCGCCGGCCGCGACGAGCACCGCCGCCGCGGCCCCCGCGACCCAGCCGATGTGCTTCTTCATGTCACATCGTCCCGCCGGTGCAGGAGGCACCGGGCTCGGGGGTCTGGTCGCCCTGCACATAGGTCTCGAAGAACTTGGCGACCTCGGGGTCCTTCGCGCTCGTCACGCCCAGCTGGTGCCCCCAGGCCGACAGCTCGATCGGCGCGCTCTGGTCGGCGTACGGGCTCATCAGCGAGTACGGCGTCTGCTTCACCTTCGCCGCGAGCGTGTCCACGTCGGACTTCGACGCCTTGTCCGTGTACGTCACCCAGACGGCGCCGTGCTCCAGCGCGTGCACCGCGTTCTCGTCCTTGACGGCCTTGGTGTACACGTTGCCGTTGCAGTTGAGCCAGACCGGGTTGTGGTTGCCGCCGACCGGCGGGTGCATCGGGTACTTCACGGTGCCCTCGACATGGGTGCGGGACAGCTTGCCCGTCCAGGTCCGTACGCCGTCCTTGGCCGCGGACCAGTGACCGGAGTCACCCGAGCTCTTCGAGTCGCTCGCCGTGTCGTCCTTCTTGCCGTCCTGCGACTTCACGACGAACACCCCGCCGGCCACCAGCGCCGCCACGGCGACCACGCTGCCCGCGATCACCAGGATGCGGTTGCGCCGCTCACGGGCCTGCTCGGCGCGCCGCATCTCTTCTATACGCGCCTTGCGCGCCGCGTTGCTGGTCTTGTTGCCGGTGGCCATCGGGTGTCCTTCTTGGGGGAAAAGGGACTGCTGGGCCCGCTGATCCTAGTAGGACCGCCGGACGGAATGGAGGGCCGTAGGTCCTTCTGCCGGGCCGCCCATTACGGATGTCGGTGCGAGCAGGCAAGATGGGCGGTGAGCAGTGCACCTGCCGTTGGTGAGGCGTTCAGACCGGAGTCGGACGGCCGATCATGGTCCGCAACGCGCATGAAATGCTGTTGTGGTGTGATGCTCAGGTGCCCGACCGCCTCCTCTGGGACAAGGAGACAGGCGGCCTGACCAGCAAGGATGGGGAAGCGGAAGATGGACAAGCAGCAGGAGTTCGTGCTCCGGACACTGGAGGAGCGCGACATCCGGTTCGTACGGCTGTGGTTCACGGACGTGCTGGGCTTCCTCAAGTCCGTCGCCGTGGCCCCCGCCGAGCTGGAACAGGCATTCGATGAGGGCATCGGCTTCGACGGCTCGGCCATCGAGGGATTCGCCCGGGTGTACGAGTCCGACATGATCGCCAAGCCGGACCCGTCGACCTTCCAGGTCCTGCCCTGGCGCGCCGAGGCCCCCGGCACCGCGCGTATGTTCTGCGACATCCTCATGCCGGACGGCTCCCCGTCCTTCGCCGACCCGCGCTACGTCCTCAAGCGCGCCCTCACCCGCGGCTCCGACCTGGGCTTCACCTTCTACACCCACCCGGAGATCGAGTTCTTCCTGCTGAAGGACCGCCCGCTGGACGGCACCCGCCCGACGCCCGCCGACAACTCGGGTTACTTCGACCACACCCCGCAGAACATCGGCATGGACTTCCGCCGCCAGGCGATCACCATGCTGGAGTCGATGGGCATCTCGGTCGAGTTCTCCCACCACGAGGGCGCCCCCGGCCAGCAGGAGATCGACCTCCGCTACGCCGACGCGCTCTCCACGGCCGACAACATCATGACCTTCCGCCTGGTCATGAAGCAGGTGGCGCTGGAGCAGGGGGTCCAGGCGACCTTCATGCCCAAGCCCTTCTCGGAGCACCCCGGCTCCGGCATGCACACCCACCTGTCCCTCTTCGAGGGCGACCGGAACGCGTTCTACGAGTCCGGCTCCGAGTACCAGCTCTCCAAGGTCGGCCGCTCCTTCATCGCGGGCCTGCTGCGGCACGCGGCGGAGATCTCCGCGGTCACCAACCAGTGGGTCAACTCCTACAAGCGCATCTGGGGCGGCTCCGAGCGCACGGCCGGCGCCGGCGGTGAGGCTCCCTCCTACATCTGCTGGGGCCACAACAACCGCAGCGCCCTGGTCCGCGTCCCGATGTACAAGCCCGGCAAGACGGGCTCCGCGCGGGTCGAGGTCCGCTCCCTGGACTCCGGCGCCAACCCGTACCTGGCCTACGCCGTCCTCCTCGCCGCCGGCCTCAAGGGCATCGAGGAGGGCTACGAACTCCCGCCGGGCGCCGAGGACGACGTCTGGGCCCTCTCGGACGCCGAGCGCCGCGCCATGGGCATCGAGCCCCTGCCCCAGAACCTGGGCGAGGCCCTGACCCTGATGGAACGCAGCGACCTGGTCGCCGAGACCCTAGGCGAGCACGTCTTCGACTTCTTCTTGCGCAACAAGCGCCAGGAGTGGGAGGAGTACCGGAGCGAGGTCACCGCGTTCGAGCTGCGGAAGAACCTGCCGGTGCTGTAGGGGCGGGTCGACACGGATCGACACGGGGCCGGCGGTCGTGGACCGCCGGCCCCGTCCGTGTGTTCCGGGCCGTCCGGGCCTCAGGTCAACCGCCTCGTACCGCAGTGCGGTTGGGCGCCGCCCGGCATGATCCGCCCCCTCGACTGGCGGCATCACCGGGCCGGTGATTGCATGGAAGTGAGGCGTTTGGGCCGGGCAGCGATGGCGAGTGGCACGGCACCGGAAGAGTCCGATGTGCCGCGCGTTCCCACCACTTGAGCCGCATCCCCGTGCCGACCACTACGGCCGCGTCCCCGTGCCGACCACTTCAGCGGCGTCCCCTTGTGATGACTATGCCCACCTGAGTGTGTGATCTCGTGGAAAGGGGTCCCTCATGCCCGAGCAGCAGCATGTCCTCCTCGATGGAAGCAAGCGGCCCCACCCCACGGGGTCCGCGCCGCTCGCGAAGGCCGTCGATCCGGAAGAGGAGATCGCGGTCACCGTTTCCCTGCGCGACGCGGGAAAGAACGAGCATCCGGAGCGGCGCCGGGCGGACGCCGAGAAGGTGAAGGAATCCCTCGGGCGCTACGGGCTCCGGGTGACCGACGAGCGTCTCGAGGTCGGCAGCATCGAGATGAAGGGGAAGGCGAAGGACCTCAACACCGCTTTCCAGACCGAACTCAAGCTCTATCACGGGGAGCGGCAGGGCGAGTTCCGGGGACGGGAAGGGGAACTCGGGATCCCCGCCGACCTCGACGGCATCGTCGCCGGAGTCTTCGGACTCGACAAGCGGCGGGTGGCCCGGCGCAAGGTGTTCCCCGGCTCCGGCGATCACGGATCGTTCACGCCCGCGGACCTGGAGGAGCAGTACCAGTTCCCGGAAGGCGCCGGTGAAGGCCAGAAGATCGTCACCCTCGAATTCAACGGAGCCCTCTTCGACGACGACATCGACATCTTCTGCCAGAACCACGGGCTGAACACCCCGGCCGTGGAGGTCGTGCCGGTGGGATACATCCCGCCGCGCAGCCTCCAGGAGCTCAAGCAGCTTCCCCTCCAGGCACGGCGCCTGGCGTTCGAGGTGGCGGGTGAGGTCATGATGGACGTGGAGATCCTGATCGGGCTGTGCCCCGAGGCCGACATCTCCGTGTACTTCGCCGAGTGGGACCAGAAGGGCTGGATCGATCTGCTCGACCGGGTCATCCTCGAGAAGCCCGTCTCGGTGTCGATCAGTTACGGACTGGCCGAGGACCACCCCGACTGGTCGCTGCTGGGGCTGACGGAGATCAACAAGCGCCTCGCCGGCGCGGCGGCCAAGGGCATCACCGTCTGCATCTCCTCGGGCGACGACGGCTCCGGCGACCAGATGGACGACCACGACTGCCATGTGGACTTCCCCTCGTCCAGCCCCCACACGCTGAGCGTCGGCGGCACCGTCATCGTCAGCCCGGGAGTGGAGAAGTCCTGGTGGGTCTCGCCCGGTGACCGCCGGGGCGGCGGTGGAGCGACCGGCGGCGGGGTCAGCGACGTCTTCAAGCGGCCCGCCTGGCAGACCGTCCAGGTCGACTCCCTCAACCCGGGCGCCATCAAGGGACGGGTCGTCCCGGACGTCGCCGCGCTGGCGGGGCCGCCCTTCTACGACCTGACGTTCGCGGGCGGTTCCCAGCCCAACGGCGGCACCAGCGCCTCCGCGCCCCTGTGGGCCGCCCTCGTCGCACGCGTCAACGCCCTGCTCCCCGCGAGCAAGCAGCAGCGGTTCCTCACACCGCTGCTGTACCGGACCGGTACCGACGGCACGCCGCTCGGCCGGCACATCTGCCGGGACATCGACACCGGCCACGACAACGCCTCGTTCCCCTTCCCGGGCCGGGGCTACAAGGTCCGCAGCGGCTACGACGCGGTGACCGGCTTCGGGGTGCCCGTCGGCGTCGAACTGCTCAAGGCGCTGGAAACGGTCTGAGTGACGCGCCTCCGCCTCAGCGGACGAAGCCGACCTCAGCGGACGAAGGCAACCACAACCTCAGCGGACAAAAGCAGGGGAGACGGCCGCGGTGCTGATGCGCCGTGCCGTCCCCCCACCGTCCGCCGGCACCGAGTACAGATCGGCGCCGTAGTCTCCCGGCAGGGCGTAGACGAGGGTGTGGTCGTCCTTCCACACCGCCTGGTCGTCCACGCTGCGTGACTCCGCCAGGGCCGTCTCACGCATCGTTCGCAGGTCGAGGACGTACAGGCGCCACGGCGCGTCCTTCGACAGGCCCGGCACCCGTTTCTTGAAGGCGATGCGTGTGCCGTCGGGGGAGAGGGACGGGCATTCCACGTTGGTGTGCAGCGTGGTGACCGTGCGCGCCCGCAGATCGCCTCTGACCAGGTACGTCTTTCCCTTGGTCGCCATCGTCGCGTAGAAGGTCCGGTCGTCCGCGGCGAACGTCACCCCCCAGAAGTTCACGTCCGCCGCGTGGTAGGCGCGGCCGTCCTTGACGACGCGGTACGCCTCCAGGGTGGACGTCAGTTTTCCCGTGCGTACGTCCACGATCGCCGCCCGCGTCGAGAAGTCGGTGCCCGCGTAGGAGTCGCCGCCGACGAACGCCGTCCAGGCCGCGTAGTGGCCGGTGGGGGAGACCCGGGCGCGGGAGGGGATGCCGGGGACGTCGTAGCGGTACCTCACCTCGAGGCGGGCGTCGAGGATCACTGCCCGGTAGGTGTCCGAGACGGCGCCGTGCACGGCCTGCAGGCAGACCCCCGTGCCCGAGGCGGCGTAGAAGCGCAGGCATTTCACGCCCGAGGCGGTCCTCGGGCCCGACGGGTCGGACGCCGGGACCGTGGTGAGTTCGTCGCGGTGCGGGCCCCACGCCATGTTGCGGAAGATCATCCGGCCGCCCGCCGTCAGGTCGACCACCCCCGGCGTCACCTTCGGACCGCCCGGCTGGGTCTGGTCACGGCGTTCGGCGCGGGCCGACGCGTGCAGGACCGACGCCACCGCGACCGCCGCGAGGGCGAGCACGGCCGCGAGGAGGACGAGAAGGCGGTTGCGGACGGTCATACGGTCGCCTCCTGGGCGGCGGTGGGGCGGGCGGTGGGGAGCCCGGTCGGGTGCCGGAGGAACGCCGCGGACGCCGGTGCGACGGGACTGCTCGCGCGGCTGTCCGCGACGTACGGGTCAGGAGGCCCAGATCCCCGTGATGTCGGACGCGGAGGCCGCGTTGCCCGCGTGGGAGGTCAGGCCCTGGGAGTCCTCCAGGGTGCGCAGGAGGTTGTAGTGGTTGTACGTGGTGGCACTGGACGATCCGGCGGTCACCGGCTGCCCGTAGAGGACCGTCGGGATGCGGTTGCCGGAGAGACGGTTGTCCTCGTCGAAGGTGATGACGAGGAGGCTGTTGTGGGTCTTGGCCCAGGTGGCGTACGCCCCGAGGTTGTTCTTGATCCAGGTGTCACCGGTCGACACCGAGCAGTCGTGCATGTCGCTGCACAGGTTCGGGGTGACGAAGGAGACGTCGGGGAGCGTCGAGTAGTCGGTGGGGAACTGCGTGAAGGTCTTCGCCGACGAGGTCGGGACGTTGCCGAAGCCGAACCACGGGTCGTGCTTCTGGGCGTAGTTGCCGCTGCTGCACGTGGTCGAGCCCTGGCTGGGCAGCGACTCGTTGTAGCTGGCCCAGGTCTTCCCGGCGGCGATCAGCTCGGAGCCGAGGTTGGCCGCCGAGGAGAAGCCGGGGGTGACACAGCTGTCGTCGGTGACGCCCTGGGTGGAGCCCGAGAACAGGGCGTAGTAGTTGGGCTGGCTCGGGTGGGTGATCGCGTACGACTGGGTCAGGTTGGCGCCGCCGGTCTTCAACGAGTTGATGTACGGGGCGCTGGAGGAGCCGATCACCTGGCTGTAGGCGTGGTTCTCCATGACCACGACGACCACGTGGTCCGGGGTCGGCACACCGGACGCGGCGGACGAGGAGCCGCCGAGGCCGGTCCACAGACCGACGGCCGCGGCCGTGAACGCGAGCGTGGACGCGACGGCGGCGCGACCGCGCCGTCTCGTCGAACGGCCAGCACGAGCAGAACTGCCGGACACATCAACCTCCGGATGGGGGGATGGGGCGGGGGTGCGGTGCGGACAGAGCATGCACACGCCAAGATGCCCCCGCCCCGCCCTGTCCAACCCGGACGGTGAAGATCGGATGAACTACTGTCGGTCGGCGGCCTGTTGGGCCAGCACCTGGTGCAGCGGCTCGGTCGCCCGGCGCCGGTACTCCTGGATCGCCCAGCCGTTGCCGTCCGGGTCCTTGAAGTACATGAACGTCGCACCGTCCTGCGGCGCGAACTGCTGCGGCTCGCTCACCTCCAGACCCCGCGCGGTCAGCTCGTCGTAGGCGGCCTTCGCGTCCGTGACGCACAGCTGCATGCCGTGGTAGGTGCCCGGCCGCGGGGTGCCCGTGGGCACCTGGAGGCCGTCGACCAGGGCGATCGAACAGCCCGATCCGGGCGGCGTCAGCTGCACGATCCGCACCCCCGGCATCACCTCACCGTCGAGGTCGACATGGAAGCCGACCCTGTCCCGGTAGAACTCCTTCGCCCGGTCCACGTCGGAGACCGGCAGCAGGATCACTTCGAGGCTCAGGTCCATGAAAAACGACTCCTTCGTCGTGCGCCGGGCGGACGTCGTACGAACCGCCCCCGCGTCTGGCCCAACAGCTCCCCCTACCGAAGCCGAAAACGGTCCGGTGCGCCACCGAGAACTCGTCGATGCCTGCCCAGGCGCTTCTGTCCGTGGCTGCGGTTAGGCTCGGGCGAGTACGACCTTGATCCGACGGCCGTACGACGGTGGACCGACGGGAGGGCCGGGGATGACGGTGCCGGGGCGCAGGAGCAGCACCTTCTCACGGCTGCTGCGGCACGGCTTCACCGATCCCTCCGCCGCCGAGCGGCTCCTGGACAGCACCGAGCTGATGCCCGTGCGCAGCGACCCGGTGCTGCTGGAGGCCCTGGGCGCCACCGCCGACCCCGACCAGGCACTGCTGGGTCTCGTACGACTGCTCGAAGCACAGCCGGGCCCCACGGCCCGCCGTGAGCTGCTCGACACGCTGATAGCGGCCAAGCCGCTGCGGGACCGGCTGCTGGGCGTGCTCGGCGCCTCCGTGGCGCTCGCCGACCACCTCGCCCGGCACCCGCGGGACTGGGAGGCGCTCGTCATGTACGAGCCCCGGGACCTGCACCCCGGGGTGGAGGAGTTCGAGCGGGGTCTCGCCGAGGCGGCCGACCCGGTGTCGCTGCGCGTCGCCTACCGCCGCTGTCTGCTGTCCATCGCCGCCCGTGACGTCTGCGGCACCACCGATGTCGCCGAGACCGCCGCCGAGCTGGCCGACCTCGCCACCGCGACCCTGCGCGCCGCCCTCGCCATCGCCCGCGCCGCCGCGCCCGAGGACGCGGCCGCGTGCCGCCTCGCGGTGATCGCGATGGGCAAGTGCGGGGGCCATGAGCTCAACTACGTCTCCGACGTGGACGTCATCTTCGTCGGCGAGGCGACGGACGGCGCCGACGAGGGCAAGGCCCTGCGCTCCGCCACCAAGCTCGCCTCGCACATGATGCGGGTCTGCTCGGAGACCACCGTCGAGGGCTCCATCTGGCCGGTGGACGCCAACCTCCGCCCCGAGGGCCGCAACGGCCCGCTGGTCCGCACCCTCTCCAGCCATCTCGCCTACTACCAGCGCTGGGCCAAGACCTGGGAGTTCCAGGCGCTGCTCAAGGCCCGCCCGGTGGCCGGCGACATCGAGCTCGGCGAGGAGTACGTCACCGCGCTCGAACCCCTCGTCTGGAAGGCCGCCGAGCGGGAGAACTTCGTCGTCGACGTGCAGAAGATGCGCCGCCGGGTCGTCGAGAACATCCCCGCCGCCGAGATCGACCGCGAGCTGAAGCTCGGCCCGGGCGGCCTCAGGGACGTCGAATTCGCCGTACAGCTCCTGCAGTTGGTGCACGGGCGGGCGGACACCTCACTCAGGAGCGGCACCACCCTCGACGCGCTCCAGGCACTCGCGGCCGGCGGCTACGTCGGCCGTGAGGACGCCGTGCAGCTCGACGACGCGTACCGCTTCCTGCGGTCCATGGAGCACCGCATCCAGCTCTACCGGCTGCGGCGCACCCATCTCGTCCCCGAGGACGAGGCCGACCAGCGGCGCATCGGCCGGTCCCTCGGGCTGCGCGTCGATCCCGTCGCCGAGCTGAACCGCGAGTGGAAGCGGCACGGCAGCGTCGTACGCCGGCTGCACGAGAAGCTCTTCTACCGGCCGCTGCTCGATGCCGTGGCCCAACTGGCGCCCGGCGAGGCCCGGTTGAGCCCGAAGGCGGCGCGGGAGCGGCTGGTCGCGCTGGGCTACGGCGATCCGGCCGCCGCCCTCCGCCACCTGGAGGCCCTCGCCTCCGGGGTCACCCGCAAGGCCGCGATCCAGCGCACTCTGCTGCCCGTGCTGCTCGGCTGGTTCGCCGACTCCGCCGACCCGGACGCGGGGCTGCTGAACTTCCGCAAGGTGTCGGACGCCTTGGGCAAGACCCCTTGGTATCTGCGGCTGCTGAGGGACGAGGGCGCCGCCGCCGAGAACCTCGCGCGGGTGCTGTCCGCCGGACGGCTCGCCCCCGACCTGCTGATGCGGGCGCCGGAAGCGGTGGCCCTGCTCGGCGACGGGGACGGCGGGGGTCTGGAGCCGCGCGAGCGCGAGCACCTGGAGCAGGAGATCCTCGCGGCGGTGGGACGCGCCCAGGGCGCGACGCAGGCCGTGACCGCCGCGCGCGGGGTGCGGCGCCGGGAGCTGTTCCGTACGGCCGCCGCGGACATCGTCGGCTCCTACGGCACCGAGACCCAGCCCGCCGAGGCCGACCAGGGCGCGCTCGTCGACCGGGTCGGGGGCGCGATCTCCGACCTGACGGCGGCGACGCTGGCCGGCACCCTGCGGGCGGTGGTGCGCGACGGCTGGGGCGACGAACTGCCGACCCGGTTCGCGGTCATCGGCATGGGCCGCTTCGGCGGGCACGAGCTGGGCTACGGCTCCGACGCGGACGTCGTCCTCGTGCACGAACCCAGGGACGGCGTGAGCGAGCAGGAGGCCTCCGAGGCGGCGAACAAGGTCGTCTCCGAGATGCGGCGACTGCTCCAGCTCCCGAGCGCGGACCCGCCGCTGCTGATCGACGCCGATCTGCGGCCCGAGGGCAAGTCGGGGCCGCTGGTGCGGACGCTCAAGTCCTACGAGGCGTACTACCGCCGCTGGTCGCTCGTCTGGGAGTCACAGGCGCTGCTGCGGGCCGAACCGGTCGCGGGGGACGAGGAGCTGGGCCGCGCCTTCATCGAGCTGATCGACCCGCTGCGCTACCCGGCACAGGGGCTCGCCGACGACGCCGTACGCGAGATCCGGCGGCTGAAGGCCCGGATGGAGTCCGAGCGGCTGCCGCGCGGCGCCGACCCCAAGCTGCACACCAAGCTGGGGCCGGGCGGCCTGTCCGACGTGGAGTGGACCGTGCAGCTGCTGCAGCTGCGGCACGGATGGGCCGAGCCGGGCCTGCGGACCACCCGGACCCGGGCGGCGCTGTCCGCGGCGCACGCGGCCGGGCTGATCTCCGGCGAGGACGCGGAGATCCTGGACGAGGCATGGGTGCTGGCCACCCGGGTGCGCAACGCGGTGATGCTGGTGCGGGGAAGGGCGGGCGACACCTTCCCGTCGGACGGCCGGGAGGTGGCCGCGGTGGGCCGCTACCTGGGGTACGCCGACGGGCATGTGGGAGACATGCTCGACGCCTACCGGCGGACGGCGCGGAGGGCTCGGGGGGTCGTGGAGACGCTGTTCTACGGGGCGTAGGCCTGGTGCAGTGCCCGCGCGTGACGGAGGTAGCCGGCCAGCCCCACCTCGAACGCCCGGTCCGCCCGGCCCTCGCCCACCGCTGACAGGGCCTGAGCCAGCCGGGGGGTGGCCACCTCCTCCGTCAGCTCCCACATCGTCTCCGGTGCCGCCAGGTCCAGGGCCGAGCCCAGGATCAGGTTCTCCAGGGCGATCAGCAGGGGCATCACCTCGGCCGGGGCGAAGCCCGCGTCCAGCAGGAGGGTGACCGCGCGCTCGTACTGCTCCAGGACGCCCGGCGCTCGTACGGGTGAGGTCATCAGCATCGGGATCGCCTTCGGGTGGGCCGCGAACGCCGCCCGGTAGGAGCGGGCCCAGGCCTCCAGGGCCGTGTCCCACGGGGTCAGGTCCAGCGTCCCGGGGTCGATCGTGGACGCGACCCGCTCCCGCAGGAGCTCCACGATGCCCTCCCTGCCGTCCACATGGTGATACACGGAGCCGGTCTGCGCGCCCAGCCGCTTCGCGATCTGCGGCACGCTGAAATCGCCCTGCTCATCGACGAGTTGCAGTGCCGTCGCCGTGATGCGCTCACGGTCGAGGAGCGGTGTGCGCGGCCGTCCCATGCGTGTCTTCTCCCCTTTGGTTGCGAGACAGGTCTTCCCGGATGTCCAGGAGGAGGCTACATTGCCAAAACCGAAAGCCTTTAGGTTTATGGGCCCGGGTCACCACGTCACCACCGTGCGCCCCGGGAACGCCGGCCATCCCGCACGCCCGGAACCCTCCCCGTCCGCCGCGCTCGAAGGGCTTCGCCCATGTCCGTCACCACCCCCGATGCCTCCGCGGAGAGCACGCCACCCGGCGCCGCGACACTCCGCTCAGGCTCCCTCGGTACCGCCGACATCGCGTTCTTCGTGGTGTCCGCCGCCGCCCCGCTCACCGTCATGGCCGGCGTCGCCCCGCTCGCGATCCTGCTCGGCGGCATCGGCGCCCCCGCCGGCTACCTCATCGCCGGCATCACCCTCGCGGTCTTCGCCGTCGGCTTCACCACCATGAGCCGTCATGTGAAGAGCGGCGGCGCCTTCTACGCCTACATCACCCGCGGCCTCGGCCGCCCCGTCGGCATCGGCGCCGCCCTGCTCGCCCTGATCGGCTACTACGGCATGGAGATCGGCGTCTACGGCCTTCTGGCCTTCGCCGCCAAGGACACCCTGCACGCCCTTTTCTCCGCCGACGTCCCCTGGCTGCCGATCTCCCTCGCCGGCCTCCTCCTCATCGGCTACGGCGGTTTCCGCTCGATCGACTTCGGCGCCAAGGTGCTGGGTGTGCTCCTGGTCGCCGAGACCGGCATCCTCGTGCTGCTCGCGGGCGGGGTGCTGGTCAAGGGGGGCGCGCACGGGCTGTCCGTCACCTCCTTCGCGCCGGGACACGTCTTCGTCTCCGGTACGGCGGTCGTCCTGGCCTTCGCCTTCGCCGCGTTCACCGGATTCGAGTCGACGGTCATCTACCGCCGTGAGGCCCGCGCCCCCGAACGCACCGTGCCCCGCGCGACCTATGTGGCGATCGGCTTCCTCGGCCTCTTCTACGCCTTCATGGTCTGGATCGTCATCCAGGCCTTCGGCGACAGCGGAGTCATCGCGGCCGCGGCCAAGAACCCCGGCGGCCTGTTCTTCTCCGCCATCACCACCTACGTCGGCGGCTGGGCGGCCGACCTGATGCACATCTTCATCGTCACCAGCGTCCTCGCCTCCCTCCTCGCCTTCCACAACGCGATCAACCGGTACGCCCTCGCGCTCTCCGAGGAAGGCGTCCTGCCCAGGTCGCTGGGCCGCATCCACCCGCGCCACCGCTCCCCGTACGTCGCCGGGATCGCCCAGACCGTCCTCGGCGCGGTCATCGTCATCGCCTTCTGGGCAGCCGGCGCCGACCCTTACCAACAGCTGCTTCTGTGGGTCAACACCCCTGGAATGATCGCCCTGTTCATCCTCCAGCTCCTTGCCGCGATCGCCGTGCCCTGCTACTTCCGCAGGGTGAGCCACCAGGAGGGCGTCCTGCGCACGGTCGTCGCGCCGATCGCGGCCGCGATCCTGCTCGCGGCGGCGATAGGGCTGGTCATCACCCACATCGACCTGTTCACCGGCGCCTCCACGGTCATCAACACCGTCCTGATCGTCATCGCGCCCGCGGTCTTCCTCATCGGCCTGGTCCTGGCGTGGTGGCTGCGCCGCGAACGGCCCGAGGTGTACGCCCAGTTCGCCGCCGAGCCCGCCGAATAGCCCCACCGAGCAAGGGAGTTCGTGGAACCATGCCCACCCCCGACCTGATCCTCACCGGCGCCGAGGTCCGCACCCTCGACCCCGAACGCCCGTACGCCACCGCGGTCGCCGTGCGCGACGGGGTGATCGCGGCGGTCGGCGACGAGACGGACGTACGTGAATGGCGCGGGCCGGGCACGGAGGTCGTGACCCTGGCGGGCGCGCACCTCGTGCCGGGGCTCGTGGACGCGCACAGTCACCCCGTGTGGGGGCTGGAGATGGCCACCGGGCTGGATCTGTCGGGGGTGACGGACCTGGCGGGGCTGCGGGCGGCCGTCGCCGGGGCCGAGCGGATCGACGGCTGGGTCATCGGGTACGGCCTCGACCACAACGCCTTCGAGGGCCGCCCCATCGACCGCGCGCTCGTCGAGGACGTCCTGTCCGGCGCACCGGCCTTCCTCCGCCTCTACGACGGCCACTCCGCGCTCGCCACGGGCGCGGCGCTGGCCGCGGCGGGAGTGACCGGGCCGCGGTCGTTCGCCCAGCGCTCGGAGGTGGTCTGCGACGCCGCGGGCCGGCCCACGGGGCATCTCGTCGAGCACGCGGCGATGGACCTGCTGGCGGAGGTGGTGCCCCGGCCGTCGTACGAGGCCCGCCGCACCCGCCTCGTCGAGCTCCTCGCGGCGATGGCGGCGACCGGGCTGACCGGGGCGCATGTCATGGACGCGGGGGATGTGGAGCTGGTCGACTCGGTCGCGCGGGAGACGGTGCTTCCGGTGCGGCTGCGGTTCGCGCCCTGGTGCATGCCGGGAGCGGACGCGGCCGGCCTGGAGGAGCTGATCGCTCTCCAGGGCCGAGGGGGCCGGCACTGGGTGGTCGGCGGGGTGAAGTTCTTCATGGACGGCACCGTGGAGGGCGGCACGGCGTGGCTGAAGCACGCGGACTGCCACGGCCAGGGCACCGACGCCTTCTGGCCGGACCCCGAGGCGTACGGGGCCGCCGTACGGCGTCTGCACACGGCCGGCGTCCGCACGGCCACGCACGCCATCGGGGACGCGGCGGTGCGGCACGTCCTGGACGTGGTGGCGGGGCTGGGGCCGGACGCCCGGGACCGGCACCGGATCGAGCACATCGAGACGGCACCGGACGACCTCCTGCCCCGGTTCGCCGAGCTCGGTGTGGCGGCCTCCATGCAGCCCCCGCACACCGCGTACACCCGGGCCGACGGCACCGACGAGTGGAGCCGCCGCCTGGGCCCCGACCGCGCCTCCCACGCCTGGCGCCTGCGGGACCTGCGCGACGCGGGTGCGACGGTGGCCCTCGGCTCGGACTGGCCGATCGCCCCCTACGACGTCCGCGCGGTACTGGCCACGGCCCGGACACCGAAGGGCGCGGCGTCAGGACGGGCCGGTCTCTCGGGTCTGGAGGCCCTGGAGGGCTGCACGAGCCACGCGGCACGGGCGGCGGGGGAGACGGACCTGGCGGGCCGCATCGCCGTCGGCCACCGGGCCGACCTCACGGCCCTGGCACTGGACCCGGTGAAGGCCCCGGCCGACGAGCTGGCGGAGGCGGAGGTACGCCTGACGGTGACCGGCGGTCACGTGGTGCACAGGGGGGACTGAGCCCCCGACTACGGCACCATCTGCGGCAACGCGTACGGCAGCCGTCCGTACCAGACCCGCGCCACCGTGAACCCGAAGGCCAGGCACAGCATGCCCCCGACCGCGTCGAGCCAGAAGTGGTTGGCCGTCGCCACGATGACGGTCAGCGTCGCGACCGGGTACAGCAGCCCCAGCACCCGCACCCACGGCACCTTGGCCAGCGCGAAGATGGTCAGCCCGCACCACAGGGACCAGCCGATGTGCATCGACGGCATCGCGGCGTACTGGTTGGACATGTGCTTGAGGTCGCCGGAGGCCATCGAACCCCAGGTCTGATGGACCGTGACCGTGTCGATGAAGTGGCTGCCGTTCATCAGACGCGGAGGCGCGAGTGGATACAGGTAGTAGCCCACCAGAGCCACACCCGTGGTCGCGAACAGCACCAGCCGGGTCGCCGCGTAACGCCCCGGATGACTGCGGTAGAGCCACACCAGCACACTCAGCGTCACGATGAAGTGCAGCGTGGCGTAGTAGTAGTTCATCCCGACGATCAGCCAAGTCACCGAGTTGATCCCGTGGTTGACCGACTGCTCGACGGCGATGCCCAGATGGTGCTCGACCTTCCAGATCCAGTCGGCGTTGCGCAGCGCCTGCCCGCGCTGTTCCGGGACCGCGTTGCGGATGAGCGAGTACGTCCAGTAACTGACCGCGATGAGAAGGATCTCGAACCACAGCCGGGGGCGGCGCGGAGTGCGCAGCCGCCGTAGGAGGCGGGGGCTTTCCGAGGCCGTGCCGGGGTCCGGAACGGCCGTCTTCTCACGGTCTTCCAGACTGGTCACGGTCGTGTCACCCATAGGCACAAAGTCTGCCAGAAATGCCTTCCGCCACCGATCATCCCTCGGTCGGGTTCAGGTCGCACTTTCTACAACGGACGCACTCCCGCGCCTACTCCCGAAGCACTGCGCGAATTCCCGGAATCTCCGCCCTGCGGACGAGTCACGGCCGATTCCGTTCCCCAGGCGCCGAAGCCGTCGAACCCCGCACCACCAGCTCCGGCATGAACACGAACTCACTGTGGGGCGCGGGCGTCCCCCCGATCTCCTCCAGCAACGTCCGCACCGCGGCCTGTCCCATCGCCGGCACCGGCTTGCGGATCGTGGTCAGCGGCGGATCGGTGAAGGCGATGAGCGGCGAGTCGTCGAAGCCGACCACCGAGACGTCCTTCGGCACGTCCAGACCGTGCTGCCGGGCGGCGCGTATCGCGCCGAGCGCCATCATGTCGCTCGCGCACACGACCGCCGTGCAGTCACGGCCGATCAGGGCGGTGGCGGCGGCCTGACCGCCCTCCAGGGTGTACAGCGAGTGCTGGACGAGGTCCGCCTCGACCTTCTCCGCGGGCAGGCCGAGCTGGTCCTGCATCGACCGTACGAAACCCTCGATCTTCCGCTGGACGGGGACGAACCGTTTCGGGCCGAGGGCGAGACCGATCCGCGTATGACCGAGGGAGACCAGGTGGGTCACCGCGAGCGTCATCGCCGCGCGGTCGTCCGGTGAGATGAACGGCGCCTGCACCTTAGGCGAGAAGCCGTCCACCAGCACGTACGGCACGCCCTGCGCCCGCAGCCGCTCGTAGCGCTCCATGTCGGCCGTGGTGTCGGCGTGCAGTCCGGAGACGTAGATGATCCCGGCGACCCCGCGGTCGACGAGCATCTCGGTGAGTTCGTCCTCCGTCGACCCGCCCGGGGTCTGGGTGGCCAGGACCGGGGTGTAGCCCTGCCTGGTCAGCGCCTGGCCGATGACCTGGGCCAGGGCGGGGAATATCGGGTTCTCCAGCTCCGGGGTGATCAGGCCCACCAGGCCCTCGCTGCGCTGCCGCAGCCGGACGGGGCGCTCGTAGCCGAGCACGTCCAGCGCGGCGAGCACGGACTGGCGAGTGGTGGCGGCGACGCCCGGCTTCCCGTTGAGGACGCGGCTGACGGTCGCTTCGCTCACCCCCGCCTGGACGGCGATGTCGGCAAGCCGTGTGGTCACGGCACCGGACTGTACCGGCCGTATCGTCATCGCGGTCCCTCTGTTCTGGTCGGTGCATCTTGTCCCGCAAGGGGATGATTCCTGTGCCGGAGCTGGATGGCAAGAGCTTGCAGAGTCTTGCATAAGCCGCCCGAGACCGCTCACCGCCCAGAACTGCGATCTCGCGGGGGTCGACAAGGGGTCACGGCGAAGTAACTTCCCCCATGTCTTGCGGTTTTTTTCTGCAAGGTCTTTCGCAACGCTTGCATCGCTGTTACGTTCCCTGACGCCCGGCCGCCGCGACGGCGCTGTCGGCAGTAACACGGGCTCACCCTCAAGGAGAACTCATGCGGCGTGGCATAGCGGCCACCGCGCTGGTGGCGTCCCTCGCCCTGGCGGCGACGGCCTGCGGCGGAAGCGACAGCGGCGACAAGGCCGACGGTCCGGTCACCATCACCTGGTGGGACACCTCCAACGCCACCAATGAGGCGCCGACGTACAAGGCCCTGGTCAGCCAGTTCGAGGCCGCCAACAAGGACATCAAGGTCAAGTACGTCAACGTCCCCTTCGACCAGGCGCAGAACAAGTTCGACACCGCCGCCGGTTCCAAGGGCGCCCCGGACGTGCTGCGCTCCGAGGTCGGCTGGACGCCCGCCTTCGCCAAGAAGGGCTACTTCCTGCCGCTGGACGGCACCGAGGCCCTCGCCGACAAGGACAAGTTCCAGCCCAGCCTGATCACCCAGGCCCAGTACGAGGGCAAGACCTACGGCGTCCCGCTGGTCACCGACACCCTCGCGCTCGTGTACAACAAGGCGATCTTCCAGAAGGCCGGCTTCACCACGCCGCCCAAGACCTGGGACGAGCTGAAGGCCGACGCCTTCCAGATCGACGCCAAGGAGCACGTCTACGGCTACTGGGGCTCCACCCAGGCCTACTACGCGCAGACCTTCCTCTACGGCGAGGGCACCGACACCGTCGACGCCTCCGCCAAGAAGATCACCGTGGACTCGGACGCCGCGAAGAAGGCCTACGGCACCTGGCTGAGCCTCTTCAAGGGCCAGGGCCTGCACAAGGCCGACGTCACCGCCGACGCGTACGCCCACATCCAGGACGCGTTCGTCAACGGCCAGGTCGGCGCCATCATCCAGGGCCCGTGGGAGATCACGAACTTCTACAAGGGCTCGGCCTTCAAGGACAAGTCCAACCTCGGCATCGCCACCGTCCCGGCCGGCTCCACCGGCAAGTCGGGCGCCCCCACCGGCGGTCACAACCTCTCGGTCTACGCCGGCTCGGACAAGGCCCACCAGGCCGCCGCGCTGAAGTTCGTCAACTTCATGACCTCCGCCAAGTCCCAGACGCAGATCGCCCTGAAGAACTCCACGCTGCCCACCCGCGACGACGCCTACACCGCCGAGGTCAAGGCCGACCCGGGCATCGCCGGCTTCCAGAGCGTCCTGGCCGCCGCCCAGCCGCGCCCCGCGCTGCCCGAGTACAGCTCCCTGTGGGGCCCGCTGGACACCGAGCTGCCGAAGATCGCCGGCGGCAAGGAGTCCCTGGACCAGGGCCTGAGCAACGCTGAGCTCGCCATCGCCAAGCTGGTGCCGGACTTCAGTAAGTGAGCCCCGAGTGACCGCCGGGTCCCCTCCGGACATGGGGGGAGGGGAACCGGCGGTCACCGGTCTGTGCCCAGCCACTTCTCAGAGCCGCAGAACTTCCAGAAGGTGTCGAACATGACAGTCGCCATCGACCGCGCCACCGGCAAACGGTACGGTGACCGCGCGCCGCGGCCCGGGCTGGGCCAACGCCTCAAGCACAGCTACCAGAAGCACTGGTACGCGTACGCGATGATCGCCCCGGTCGCGGTCGTCCTCGGCGTCCTCGTGCTCTACCCGTTGGTGTACGGCCTCTACCTCACCCTCACCGACGCCAACAGCCTCAACACCGCGCGCACGATCGGCGTCAACCACATCGACGCCACGTACAAGTTCATCGGGCTGGACAACTACAAGGACATCCTGTTCGGTCCGCTCTCGTACGACCGCTTCTGGTCGCACTTCATCTGGACGGTCGTGTGGACGGCGCTCTGCGTCACCCTGCACTACACGATCGGGCTGGGCCTGGCGCTGCTGCTGAACGAGAGGTTCCGCGGCCGCACCCTCTACCGGATGGTCCTGGTCCTGCCCTGGGCCGTCCCGACCTTCGTGACCGTCTTCGGCTGGCGGTTCATGCTCGCCGACGGCGGCATCATCAACGCCGCCCTGCACGCCGTCCATCTGCCGCAGCCCTCCTGGCTGGAGGACACCTTCTGGCAGCGGGCCGCGGCGATCATGGTCAACACCTGGTGCGGTGTGCCGTTCATGATGCTCTCGCTGCTCGGCGGCCTGCAGGCCATCGACGGCACCCTGTACGAGGCGGCCGAGATGGACGGCGCCACCGCCTGGCAGCGCTTCCGCCACGTCACCCTGCCGGGCCTGCGGTCCGTCAGCTCCACCGTCGTACTGCTCGGCATCATCTGGACCTTCAACCAGTTCGCGATCATCTTCCTGCTGTTCGGCAACACCGCGCCCGACGCCCAGATCCTCGTCACCTGGTCCTACTACCTCGGCTTCGGACAGCAGCCGCGCGACTTCGCCCAGTCCGCCGCGTACGGCATCCTGCTGCTGGCCGTCCTGATCGTCTTCACCTCGTTCTACCGCCGTTGGCTGAACCGCAATGAGCAGCAGCTCGCGATCTGAGGCAGGAGTTCCCATGAGTACGACCACCGTCGAGACCTCCGCCACGACCGCCGCGCGGCCGTCCGCGGCCCCGCGCGGGCGCCGGCGCGGCGAGCGCGGCCCGCTCGCGGCCCTGACCACCCACGGCATCCTGATCGTCGCGAGCCTGATCGCGCTCTTCCCGGTCGCCTGGCTGTTCTTCCTGTCCCTCGGCCCGGACAAGGACGACTACCTGCACCCCGGCCAGATCTGGCGCACGATGACGTTCGACAACTACTCGTTCGTCCTCCAGCACACCAGTTTCTTCGACTGGCTGAAGAGCACGCTCATCGTGGTCCTCGGCACCACGCTCATCGGTGTGCTGATCGCCGCCAGCACCGGCTACGCGGTGTCCCGCATGCGCTTCCCCGGCTACCGGAAGTTCATGTGGCTGCTGCTGCTCACCCAGATGTTCCCGATCGCGGTACTGATCGTGCCGATGTACCAGATCATGTCGGACCTGGGCCTCATCGACACCTACCAGGGCCTCATCCTCATCAACTGCACCACGGTCGTCCCCTACAGCGCCTGGCTGCTCAAGGGCTACTTCGACACCATCCCCTTCGAGATCGACGAGGCGGGACGGGTCGACGGTCTGTCCCCCTTCGGCACCTTCGTCCGGCTGATCCTGCCGCTCGCCAAGCCCGGTCTCGCGGTCGCGGCGTTCTACAGCTTCCTCACCGTTTTCGGAGAGGTCGCCTTCGCCTCGACGTTCATGCTCAGCGACGACAAGTACACCTTCGCCGTCGGTCTGCAGACCTTCGTCAGCGAGCACGACGCCCAGCGCAACCTCATGGCCGCCGCCGCGGTCCTGATCGCGATACCGGTCGCGATCTTCTTCTACCTCGTACAGAAGAACCTCGTCACCGGCCTCACCGCCGGCGGCACCAAGGGCTGACACCCCACCTGAACCCGAGGCGGTCGCGGTCTCCATCCGACCCCGCTGTGACCGCGGCCGCCTCGTCGTCCTCCGCCCGCACGCACCACGCCCATGACCCCACCCCCCGACGCATCAAGGACGCCATGAGCCAGCAGCACTCCCTCGTCGCCCCGGCCCCGAACCCCGCCGAAGCCAAGCGCGGCGACTGGTGGCGGGACGCGGTGATCTACCAGGTGTATCCGCGCAGCTTCGCCGACAGCAACGGTGACGGCATGGGCGATCTGGAAGGGATCCGCTCCCGACTCCCGTATCTGCGCGACCTCGGCGTGGACGCCGTGTGGCTCAGCCCCTTCTACGCCTCCCCGCAGGCCGACGCCGGCTACGACGTGGCCGACTACCGGGCCGTGGACCCGATGTTCGGCAATCTGCTGGACGCGGACGCGCTGATCCGGGACGCCCGCGAGCTGGGGTTGAGGATCATCGTCGACCTGGTCCCCAACCACTCCTCCGACCAGCACGAGTGGTTCAAGCGGGCGCTGAGGGAAGGCCCGGGCTCCCCTCTGCGCGACCGCTACCACTTCCGCCCCGGCAAGGGGGAGAACGGCGAACTCCCGCCCAACGACTGGGAGTCCATCTTCGGCGGCCCGGCGTGGACACGTGTCGACGACGGGGAGTGGTACCTGCACCTCTTCGCCCCCGAGCAGCCCGACTTCAACTGGGACCACCCGGCGGTCGGCGACGAGTTCCGCTCGATCCTGCGCTTCTGGCTGGACATGGGCGTCGATGGCTTCCGGATCGACGTGGCCCACGGGCTGGTGAAGGCGGAGGGCCTGCCGGACCTCGGCTCGCACGACCAACTCAAGCTGCTGGGCAACGATGTCATGCCGTTCTTCGACCAGGACGGCGTGCACGAGATCTACCGGCAGTGGCGCACCATCCTCGACGAGTACAGCGGGGAGCGTATCTTCGTCGCCGAGGCGTGGACCCCGACCGTGGAGCGGACCGCCAACTACGTCCGCCCCGACGAACTCCACCAGGCGTTCAACTTCCAGTACCTGGCCACCGACTGGGACGCGGAGCAGTTGCGCGCGGTCGTCGACCGCACCCTGGAGGCGATGCGCCCGGTGGGCGCCCCCGCCACCTGGGTGCTGTCCAACCACGACGTCACCCGCCACACCACCCGCTTCGCCAACGAGCCCGGCCTCGGCACCCAGATCCGGCTGGCCGGCGACCGCGAACTCGGTCTGCGCCGGGCCCGCGCCGCCACCCTGCTCATGCTCGCCCTGCCCGGATCGGCCTACGTCTACCAGGGCGAGGAACTCGGCCTCCCGGACGTCGTCGACCTCCCGGACGAGGTCCGCCAGGACCCCGCGTACTTCCGCGGCGCCGGCCAGGACGGCTTTCGTGACGGGTGCCGGGTGCCGATCCCGTGGACACGGGACGGATCGTCGTACGGCTTCGGGAGCGGGGGGAGCTGGCTCCCGCAGCCGGCCGGATGGGCCGAGCTGAGCGTGGAGGCGCAGACCGGCGTGGCCGGCTCCACCCTGGAGCTGTACCGCGCCGCCCTCGCCGCCCGCCGCGCCCACCCCGACCTCGGCGCGGGCGACGCCGTGGAGTGGCTGCGCGCCCCGGAGGGCGTACTGGCCTTCCGGCGCGGGGAGTTCGTGTGTGTCGCGAACACCGGCGGCGAGTCGGTGACGACCCCGGCGTACGGCCGCGTCCTGCTCGGCAGCGGTGAGGTGACCGAGGCGGACGGTGAGACGAAGGTGCCGGCGGACACGACGGTGTGGTTCACGACCGCCTGAGAGTTCTTGCGTCGACTTCGGTCGGCCCGCCGCCTTTTCGGGCGGCGGGCCGAGCGCGGACCGGTCAGGTCACTTCCAGGTGTCGCTCGTGGAGTATCCGGACGAACCGCCCGTCGTGTAGGCGCGGTTCGTCCCGGACTCCCAGGTCACGTTCCCAGAACCGTCCTTCTTGATGTACTTGTACGTGAACGCGGTGCTCTTCGGCACGATCACCAGCTTGCTCCACGTCGGATACGACTCCGACGACAGCGGGATCGCGTCAGCGGTGTTCCAGGAGCCGAGGGAGGCGAGCGAGCCGACGACGTAGACGTTGGTGCCCCAGTCGGTCGTCGCGTACTCGTTGAAGGTGACGTCGGTGGCGTCCGTGTTCGCCACGTTCCAGGAGTTGTTCAGCGACAGGGCCGAAGTCGTCGTGGTGGCGGACCTGTTGGCGTTCGACTCCCAGGTGACGTTTCCGGCCGAGTCCTTCTTGATGTACTTGTACGTGAACGAGGTGTTGATCGGCACGCTCACTTCGCCCGACCAGACGGGGTAGCCCGTCGACGACAGCCGGACCGCCTTCGAGGTGTCCCAGCCGCCCAGCGCCGCGAGGGAGCCGACGACGTAGACGCCGGTGCCGCTGGTGGTGGAGGCGTACTCGTGGAAGGTGGCGTCCACCGTGGAGCCGGAGGAGCCGCCACCCGAGTCGTCGCAGCCGACCGTGCAGGTGTAGGAGGAGTTGTAGAAGGCGACCGCGCCCTTGGCGGGGACGGTGATCGAGGCGCTGCCGCCGGAGACCGTCACCTTGGTGTCGCCGCCGTCGACGACGTCGGCGTAGGTGCCGTCCGCCATGCCGGTGGTGAAGGTGTAAGTGGCCGCGGACGAACCGTTGTTGAGGGCGAAGAAGCCGGCGCCGCTGCGGCCGAAACCGATGACGTTCGAGGACATGGTCTGCCAGTTGGAGACCGCCGCCGTGTCCACCGCGTTGTGCCAGGCCACCATGCCGACGACCGCGGTGTCACGGTCGAGGCAGTTCCAGCCGTTCGCGCAGTCCGTGCCGGTGACGAAACCGGCCGAGTTCGGCGGGGCCTGGTCGCTCTGGGTCCACTGCCAGCTGGAGTACACCGTCGGCGTGGACCACTTGTAGGCGAGTTCGAAGAGGTTGGCGAGCTTGTAGGCGTCGCCGTCCTTGTAGCTCATGTCCAGGCCGTTGCGCTCGGTGTCGTGGTTGGTCACGAAGGACACCGAGTCGGCGGCCGGGAGGATGCCGGACGAGGACAGGGAGGACAGGTCGCTGACGTTGCCCTGGAAGGCCGACTTCATCCTGCTCGCGTACGTGAAGTCGAGGACGTCACCGGAGCCGAAGTAGTCGCTGGGCTGCGGGGTCGAGCCGGGATAGACCTCGTCGAAGACGTACGGCGCCGCCCCGGACGTCGTGGTGTCGAGCTTCGCCACGATCGCGGCCAGGTCGGCGGCCGGTATGTGCTTGGCGGAGTCGACACGGAAGCCGTCCACCCCCAGCGCGATCTGCTTGTTGAGGAAGGCCGCGAGTCCCGAACGGACGTTGTCCGCACCGGTCTTGAGGTCGGGCAGGCCGAGCAGCTCGCAGTTCTGGACCTGGGTGAGGTTGGAGTAGTCCTGGATGGTCAGGTCGGAGGTGGGGCAGTCGGCCGAGGTGTGGTAGTCGCCCGGGTTCCAGTCGGGGGTGTCGTACTTGTTGCCGATCGTGGTGCCGTCGTAGCCGGTGCCGGTCTGGGCGGCCGTGTGGTTGATCACCGCGTCCGTGTAGACCTTCACCCCGGCCCGGTGGCAGGCGGTGATCATGTTCGCGAACCGGGTGGCCGTACCGAAGCGGCTGTTGAGGGTGTACGAGTACGGCTGGTAGACGTCCCACCAGTAGTAGCTGGACTGTTTGAGGGACTCGGACGGCGGGGCGACCTGGACCGCGCCGTAGCCGGCCGGGCCCAGCACATCGGTGCACTCGGAGGCGATGGAGTCCCAGTTCCATTCCCAGAGGTTGGCGATGACATCGCCCTTGGCGCCGGTGTCCGCGTGGGCGGTCGTGGCGGGCAGGGCCAGCGTGCCTGCCAGGGCCAGCGCGCCGGCGGCCACGGCGCTCGCTGTGCGCCGGAAGACACCCGCGGGGTGGTGTCCGTTCATGTGCGGCTCCGATGAAGGGTGTTGGAGTTTCAACCAGTGGTGAGACTGGGGCCGCTGAGGAGACGCGTCAAGGCGGTGCGTGAAAGTTCTTGCCATCGTTTTCAGGACTCTTGCTGTAAGGCTTGCGTCGGCGGTACGGTCACGCGGGGTCGGACCCACAGAGCCGCTGTCGCTAGGAGTTCTCACCGGTGATACATGTCAGACGGGTCGCGGCCGTCGCCGTCGCCGCCCTCGCCGCCGCACTGATCCAGCCGCTCGCGGCCCACGCGGCCGCACCGCCCCCGCCGCCCTCCGACAAGAAGCTCGCCGCCGAGCCCGCCCGGCACGACGACACCCGGGAGCAGTTCTACTTCGTCATGCCGGACCGCTTCGCCGACGGCGACCCGTCCAACAACAGGGGCGGGCTGACCGGTTCGCGGCTCAGCACCGGGTACGACCCCACCGACAAGGGGTTCTACCAGGGCGGCGACCTCAAGGGCCTGACGAAGAGGCTCGACTACATCAGGGGACTGGGCACGACCGCCATCTGGATGGCGCCCATCTTCAAGAACCAGCCCGTGCAGGGGACGGGCAGCGCCGCCTCGGCCGGCTACCACGGGTACTGGATCACCGACTTCACCCAGGTCGACCCGCACTTCGGCACCAACGCCGACCTCAAGACCCTCATCTCCAAGGCACACGCCAAGGGCATGAAGGTCTTCTTCGACGTCATCACCAACCACACGGCCGACGTCGTCGACTACGAGGGCAAGTCCTACGACTACCTCTCCAAGGGCGCCTTCCCCTATCTGACCAAGGACGGGCGGCCCTTCGACGACGCCGACTACGCGGACGGCACCAGGAAGTTCCCGGCCGTCGGCACCGGTTCCTTCCCGCGCACGCCGACCGTCCCGGCCGCGAAGAAGGACATCAAGGTCCCGTCGTGGCTCAACGACCCCACGATGTACCACAACCGCGGTGACTCGACCTACGCCGGCGAGAACGCCACCTACGGCGACTTCTCCGGCCTCGACGACCTGTGGACCGAGCGTCCCGAGGTCGTCAGGGGCATGGAGAGGATCTACGAGCGCTGGGTGGGGGACTACGGCATCGACGGCTTCCGGATCGACACCGTGAAGCACGTGAACATGGAGTTCTGGACCCAGTGGGCGACCGCGCTCGACCGGTACGCGGCCGCGCACGGGCGGAAGGACTTCTTCATGTTCGGCGAGGTCTACTCCGCCGACACGTCCATCACCTCGCCGTACGTCACCCAGGGCCGGCTCGACGCCACCCTCGACTTCCCCTTCCAGGACGCGGCCCGCACCTACGCCTCCCAGGGCGGCAGCGCGCAGAGGCTGGCCTCGGTCTTCGGCGACGACTACAAGTACACGACCGACAAGGCCAACGCGTACGAGCAGGTCACCTTCACCGGCAACCACGACATGGGCCGCATCGGGTACTTCCTGAAGACGGACAACCCGAAGGCCACCGACGCGGAACTCCTCGCCAAGGACAGGCTCTCCAACGAGCTGATGTTCCTCAGCCGCGGCAACCCCGTCGTCTACTACGGCGACGAGCAGGGCTTCACCGGCTCCGGCGGCGACAAGGACGCCCGCCAGACCATGTTCGCCTCGAAGGTCGCCGACTACCTCGACGACGACGAGATCGGCACCGACCGGACCGCCGCGAGCGACTCCTACGACACGAGAGCGCCGCTCTACCAGCAGATCAGTGCTCTCAGCAAGCTGCGCGCGGCCAACCCCGCCCTGACGGACGGCGTCCAGACCCAGCGCTACGCGGCCGACGGCCCCGGCGTCTACGCCTTCTCCCGCACCGACGCGAGGACGGGCCAGGAGTACGTCGTCGCCTTCAACAACGCCGGTGAGGAGAAGACCGCGACCTTCGCCGTCGGCTCCCCGAACATGAAGTACACCGGGATCCACGGCACTTCGGCCACCGTCACCTCCGACGCCGACAGCAAGGTCACGGTCACCGTCCCCGCCCAGTCCGCGGTCGTCCTCAAGGCGGCCGGCCGGCTCGCCGCCCCGGCCACGGCACCGACGATCACCCTCAAGGCCCCCGACGCCGGCGCCACCGGCACGGTCGAGCTGTCGGCCGACGTGGCCGGCGGCCGCCTCGACCGGGTCGTCTTCGCCGCCCAGGTCGGTGACGGCAGCTGGCGCACGCTCGGCTCCGCCGACCACGCCCCGTACAAGGTCACCCAGACCGTCGGCAAGGACGTACCGGCCGGAACCGCCCTGCGCTACAAGGCGGTCGTCGTCGACACCGCGGGGCGGACGGCCTCCGCGACCGCCGCCTCCACCACCGGCACCCCGCCCGCCACCGAGATCCCCACCGCCTCCTCCCGCGACTACGCGATCGTCCACTACAAGCGCACCGACGGCGACTACGACAACTGGGGCCTGTACGCCTGGGGTGACCTCGCCGACGGCGAGGCGACGACCTGGCCCGCCGGCCACCCCTTCGCCGGCCGTGACGCCTACGGCGCCTTCGCCTACGTCAAGCTGAAGCCGGGCGCCTCGAACGTCGGGTTCCTGGTCATCGACAAGGACGGCGACAAGGACGTCTCCGCCGACCGCTCCATCGACGTCACCAAGACCGGTGAGGTGTGGATCGAGCAGGGCAAGGACACCGTCGAGACCACCCGCCCCGACTACCCGGCGCAGGACACCACCAAGGCCGTCATCCACTACCACCGCGCCGACGGGAACTACGACGGCTGGGGTCTGCACGTATGGACGGGCGCCGCGAACCCCACCGACTGGCCGAGCCCGCTGAAGCCGGTGCGGACCGACGCCTACGGCGCGGTCTTCGAGGTGCCGCTCACCGACGGCGCCACCAGCCTCAGTTACATCATCCACAAGGGCGACGAGAAGGATCTCCCCGCCGACCAGTCGCTGGACCTCAAGTCCGACGGCCACGAGGTGTGGCTGCTGAACGGCCAGGAGAAGTACCTGCTGCCCCAGCCCGCCGGTTCGGCGGCCGCCCTCGACCTGACCACCTCCAAGGCGATCTGGATCGACCGCGACACCGTCGCCTGGAACGGCTCCGACGCCGCCGCCTCCACCCAGCTGCTCTACTCCCACGACGGCTCGATCGCCGTGAAGGACGGGACGCTGACCAGTGACGACGAGCGCTGGCTGCGGCTCGCGAAGACCACCCTCACCGATACCCAGAAGGCCGAGTTCCCGTATCTGAAGGACTACACGGCCTGGTCCGTCGACCCGCGCGACCGGGACCGGGTGCGCGCGGCCCTCGACGGTCAGCTCGTCGCCTCCCAACGGGCCGCGAACGGAGCCGTGTTGGCGGCGACCGGTGTGCAGATCGCGGGAGTGCTCGACGACTTGTACGCGGGCGCGACCAAGGCCGAGCTGGGCCCGGCCTTCAGCAACGGCCGTCCCACACTGGCCGTGTGGGCGCCCACGGCGCAGTCCGTGCAGCTGGAACTCGACGGTTCGCTCAGGAAGATGCGCCGTGACGACACCACCGGTGTCTGGTCCGTGACCGGCCCCGCCTCCTGGAAGGGCAAGCAGTACCGGTACGTCGTGAAGGTCTGGGCGCCGAGCGTCCGGAAGATCGTCACCAACAAGGTCACCGACCCCTACTCGGTCGCCCTCACGGCCGACTCCGCCCGCAGCCTCCTCGTCGACCTGAACGACAAGTCCCTCGCGCCGAGCGGCTGGGCGGGCCTCGCCAAGCCCAGGGCCGTACCGCTGAGGGACGCCCAGATCCAGGAACTGCACGTCCGGGACTTCTCGGTCGCCGACCACACCGTGCCGGCCAGGGACCGGGGCACCTACCTGGCCTTCACCGACGAGAACAGCGACGGCTCGAAGCACCTGCGGGAACTGGCCAGGTCCGGGACCTCGTACGTGCATCTCCTGCCCGTCTTCGACTTCTCGACCGTCCCCGAGAAGAAGGCGGACCAGGCGAGCCCCGACTGCGATCCCGCCTCCTCCGCGGCCGACTCCGACCAGCAGCAGGCGTGCGTGGCGAGGACGGCGGCCAAGGACGCCTACAACTGGGGCTACGACCCGTACCACTTCACGGTCCCCGAGGGGTCGTACGCCACCGACCCGGACGGCACCGCGCGCACGGTCCAGTTCCGCAGGATGGTCCAGTCACTGAACCAGGACGGGCTCCGGGTCGTCATGGACGTCGTCTACAACCACACCTCGGCCGCCGGCGAGGCCCCCACCAGCGTCCTCGACCAGATCGTGCCCGGCTACTACCAGCGCCTGCTCGCGGACGGCTCGGTCGCCAGCAGCACCTGCTGCGCCAACACGGCCACCGAGAACGCCATGATGGGCAAGCTGGTCGTCGACTCGGTCGTCACCTGGGCCAGGGAGTACAAGGTCGACGGCTTCCGCTTCGACCTCATGGGCCACCAGCCGAAGGCGAACATCCTCGCCGTCCGCAAGGCCCTCGACGCGCTCACCCCGAAGAAGGACGGCGTCGACGGCAGGAAGATCATCATGTACGGCGAGGGCTGGAACTTCGGCGAGGTCGCCGACGACGCCCGCTTCGTGCAGGCCACGCAGAAGAACATGGCGGGGACCGGCATCGCGACCTTCTCCGACCGGGCGCGGGACGCGGTGCGCGGAGGCAGCCCCTTCGACTCCGACCCCGGCGTCCAGGGCTTCGCCTCGGGCCTCTACACCGATCCCAACTCCTCCACGGCGAACGGCACTCCGGCCGAGCAGAAGGCCCGGCTGCTGCACTACCAGGACCTGATCAAGGTCGGCCTGTCCGGCGACCTGAAGACCTTCGCCTTCACCGACACCGACGGCAAGGAGGTCACCGGCTCCGAGGTCGACTACAACGGTGCGCCCGCCGGATACGCCGACGCGCCGGGCGACGCCCTCGCCTACGCGGACGCGCACGACAACGAGTCCCTGTTCGACGCGCTGACGTACAAGCTGCCCGCCGGCACGAGCGCCTCCGACCGGGCCCGGATGCAGGTCCTGGCGATGGCGACGGCCACCCTCTCCCAGGGCCCGTCCCTCTCCCAGGCCGGCTCCGACCTGCTGCGTTCGAAGTCCCTGGACCGCAACTCCTACGACAGCGGCGACTGGTTCAACGCCGTCCACTGGAACTGCGCCGACGGCAACGGCTTCGGCCGGGGACTGCCCATGGCGGCCGACAACCAGTCCAAGTGGCCTTACGCCAAGCCCCTGTTGGGCACGGTGAAGGTGGGGTGCCCGCAGATCGAGGGCGCCTCGGCGGCCTACCGCGATCTGCTGAGAATCCGTACGACGGAGAAGGACTTCTCGCTCGGCACGGCCGGGCAGGTGCGGTCGGCGCTGTCGTTCCCGCTGTCCGGCAAGGACGAGACGCCCGGTGTGATCACCATGAAGCTGGGTGATCTGGTCGTCGTCTTCAACGCGACGCCGGCGCGCCAGGAACAGCGCGTCGGTTCCCTGGCCGGCACGGGCTACCGGCTGCACCCGGTGCAGGCCTCCGGCGCGGACCCCGTCGTCAGGTCCTCGTCGTACGACCGGACGACCGGAACCTTCGCCGTTCCGGGACGCACTGTGGCGGTATTCTCCCGGTCCTCCTGATACGGGCAGTAACTTGGTGGGGCGGAGCCGAACCCGGTTCCGCCCCACCGGCGTTGTCCAAGGGCTGACAGATGGACGTCAACGGCAAGCTGACCGACACGACCGTGCTGGTCGTCGACGACGTGGCCGCCAGCAGGTACGCGATGGGCACCGTGCTGCGCCGCGCCGGTCACCAGGTCGTGTCGGTGGCGAGCGGCGGCGAGGCACTGGTCGAACTCGACGTACGGCTGCGCAAGGGCTCCCTGCCCGACGTGGCCCTCGTCGATGTGCACCTGCCGGACATGAGCGGCTTCGAGCTGTGCCGCCGGCTCAAGGAGCGGCCGCACATGGCGAACCTGCCCGTCGTGCACTACTCGGCGCTGGTCACCCCGCCGGCCGAACGCTGCGAAGGGCTGATCGGGGGAGCCGAGGCCTATCTGACGGTGCCGGCCGAGCCCGAGGAGATCGAGGCGGCGGTGCGGGCCGCGGTGCGCGCCGCCCGGCTGCGGGCCGACGACCAGGCCCTCGTACGACGGCTGCAGCTGCTGTCGGAGACGATCGTCACCATCCAGTCGGCCCGCTCGCTGCAGGAACTCGTCGATGCCGCCGCCGACGGGGCCGCCCGCCTCCTCGGCTGTCCGGCCGCCGTGTTCGTGCTGGACCAGGACGACGAGCTGTATCGCGGGCTGTACCGGGCGCGCACCTCGCTCTCGCTGCCGGACGAGGGCGCGCACCGGGCGGTGGCCGCGCTGCTGCGGCGGCTGTCCCGGGGCCAGTCCGGTGTGCAGGTCACCACGGTGCCCGCGCCGCTGTGGCCGGCCGGGTTCTTCCGGCCCGGTGTGCAGCACGACGCCCGGCTGGCCCTGGTCCTCACCCAGGACGGGCGGGCCCCGGTGTGCCTGGCCACGCCCACCCGCGGGCTGCGCCGGGTCAGCCCCGAGGGCGAGGCGCTGCTCGCCCAGCTGGCGCAGGCCACCGCGCTGGCCGCCGAGCCGCTGCTGATGTACCAGGTCGAGCGGCATGTCGCGCTCACCCTCCAGCGCAGCTTCCTGCCCGAGCCGCACCGGCTGCCGGAACTGCCCGGTGTCGATCTCGCGGTGCGCTATGTGCCGGCGTCCCGGGAGACCGAGATCGGCGGCGACTTCTACGCGGCGCTGCGCCTCGCCGACGGGGTGCTGACCGCGGTCGGCGATGTCGTCGGGCACTCGCTGGACGCGGCCACGGTGATGGTCGAGATCCGGCACGCGCTGCGCGCCTACTGCGTGGAGGAGAGCGACCCGGCCGTGCTCGCCGAGCGTCTGGACCGGATGCTGCAGCGCTACCACCCCGAAGTCACGGCGACCGTCTGCCTGGTGCTGATCGACCCCGCCACCGGACGCACGCGCATCGCCAACGCCGGCCACATCCCGCCGCTGATCCTGCGGGACAGCGGGGACGCCGAGTACGTGAAGGCGGCGGGCCCGCTGATCGGTGTGGGGCTGCCGCATCCCCCGCCCACCGAGCTGTTCCTGGAGCCCGCCGACCGGCTCCTGATGGTCACCGACGGCCTGATCGAGACTCGCGGCATCGATCTGACGGCGTCGATGGAACAGCTCCAGGCGGCCGCCACCGGAGCCCTCCCCGGCCTGGACGCCCTCTGTGACACCCTCCTGTCGTCCTTCGGCCACAACCGCGAGGACGACATCGCGATGCTCGCCCTGCAGCTGAGGAATTAGGGTGGGCGCGTCGCCGCCGTAGAACAGGAGTGCCCCATGCCGCAGATCACCGTCGACCACTCGAAGCACCTCAGCTTCGACCGGGAGGCCTTCGCGCGGGACCTGCATGCCGCGGTCGTCGAGATCGCGGCCGCCAAGCCCGAGGGGTGCAAGACGCGGTTCCGGTCCGTCGAGGTCACCGCCGTCGGCTACGACGATCCGCTGGACCTCGGCCACGGCGTCGTGCACGTCACGCTCGCGCTGCTCGCCGGCCGCACCGACGAGACGAAGGCGAGGCTGACCGAGGCCGTCCTCGAACTGCTGAGGAAGCACATCGAGGACGACGGTTCCGGCGTGCTGCACGGCTCGGCCGAGGTGCGCGACCTCGACCCGTCGTACCGCACGTTCGAGCGCTGAGGACGCTCCTCAGGAAGCCAGGGCGATCAGCCGGCCGACCAGCTCCGCGAAGGGCCCGTCCGGCGGCTCGTCCTTGACCATACGGCGCAGCAGCGCGCCCATCTCCTCGTCGTAGGCGGCGCTCACCGCGGCCAGCGCGGCGAAGTCGTGCACCAGCTGGGTCTCCAGCTCGGCGCGCGGGATACGCCGGCCGTCCAGCCAGATCAGCGCGGTCGACTCGGCGAGCGAGATCCAGGAGCGGACGACCAGTTCCAGGCGCGCGGGCGGATCCTCGATGCCCAGGTGCGAAAGGATCTGGACATAGGCGGCCTGGCGTACGGAGTCGATGAGCGCGTTGGTCGCCGAGGAGCCGACGGCCGGGCCGCCGCGCATCAGCGCCGAGAAACCGGGGCCGTGGTCGTCGACGAAGTCGAAGAACCGGCGCATCACCCGCCGCAGCCGGACCCCGAGCGGACCCTCCTGCGGCTCCTCGAACCGGCCCGCCAGATCCTGCGCGGCACGCTTCAACGCGGCCTCGTACAGGCTGAGTTTGCCGGGGAAGTAGTGGTAGACCAGCGGCCGGGAGATCCCCGCGGCCGCCGCTATCTCGTCGATGGAGACGTCGTCGGGCGAGCGTTGGCTGAACAGTTCGAGGGCCACGCCGATCAACTGCTGTCGCCGCTCCTCGACTCCCATTCTGCGGCGTACCCCGGTTGTCATACGAACACCTTACCGATCGGATCCGGCCCGGAACGGACCGGTCCGCCCAACGGTGTTCACATGTCCAGCACGACCCGATCACTTCGCGCCCGCGAAACGCAGATCAGCATCGAGTCGGCCCGCTCGGCGTCCGTCAGCAACTCGTCCCGGTGCTCCACCTCCCCTTCCAGCACCCGCTGTTGACAGGTCCCGCAGAACCCCTGCTCGCAGGAGTACGGCGTGTCCGGCAGCTCGGCCCGCACGGCGGCCAGCACGCTGGAGTCGGCCGGCACGGTCAACACCCGCCCGCTGCGCCGGAGTTCGACCTCGAACGCGGTGCCCCGGGCGGTCCGGGGAGCGAACCGTTCGAGGTGCGCGGCCGGGAACCGCCGCGCCACCGCCGCCATCAGCCCCTCGGGGCCGCAGCAGTAGACGGCGGCCTGCTCCGGCACCTCCAGCGCGTCGAGATCCGGCGCTCCGACGGTCACGGTGACCCGCCCCCGGCCGAGCTTCTCCATCTCCTCGACGAACGGCATCGACTCCCGCGACCGCCCGCAGTACAGCAGCCGCCACTCCACCCCGTCCCCAAGGGCCCGCAGCATGGGGAGAATCGGGGTGATCCCGATCCCCCCGGCGACGAAGACGTACGACGGCGCGGCGACGAGCGGAAAACGGTTCCGGGGCTCCCGCACCTCCAGCTCCATCCCTTCCCGCACCCGCTCGTGCACCTCGCGTGAGCCGCCCCGCCCGTCCTCGACGAGCCGCGTGGCCACGGTGTACGACGACCGGTCCGCCGGGTCCCCGCACAGCGAGTACTGCCGTACGGCCCCCGACGGCAGCACCAGGTCGAGATGCGCGCCGGGCTCCCAGCGCGGCAACTCCCGCCCTTCCAGGCGTAGTTGTACGACCCCCTCGGCGACGGTCTCGTGCGAGGCGACCCGCAGCCGCAGCGCCCGTGACCGGGGCCGGCCCGAGGTCGGCGGGTCGAGCGCGGGCATCGGCCACAGCGGCGAGGCCCCCACCCGGCGCCGCAGCGCGCGCCGGGTCAGCAGGGCGGCCCCGGCGAGGACGGCGACGGTGAGCGGTCTCGGCATCAGGCCACCCCCCGCTCGGCGGCGAGCGCGGCGAGGGCCGCGGGGGAGGAGGCCAGATAGGCGACGGCCTGCTCGGTGGAGCACTCCTGGGAGGGGTGGTAGCCCCGGCTCAGATAGCGGGGAACGGACCGGAGCAGGTCCCCGGTCGCGGGCAGGGTGCCACGGCGCCCGGCGGCGTAGAACTTCCTGACGGAGGCCTTCCCGTCCACCAGCGTCGGGTCGTTCTCCATGAAGAAGCGCGCCCCGCGCTGCCACAGGAACACCAGGGCCGCGAACGCGGTGGCCCAGGTGCGCACCCGGCGCCGGTAGCCGCCGTCCACGTGCTGGAACAGGTCGAAGGCGACGGAGCGGTGCTCGACCTCCTCCGCGCCGTGCCAGCGCAGCAGGTCCAGCATGGTGGGGTCGGCGCCCCGGCGGTCCAGCTCTCCGGCGTTCAGCACCCAGTCGCCGAGGAAGGCGGTGTAGTGCTCGATCGCCGCGATGATCGCGACCCGCTCCAGCAGCCACCATCTGCGCGCCCTGCCGGGCGGCAGGGCCCGGTCGCCCAGCAGCTTCTCGAAGAACCAGTCGACCTGCGCGGTGTAGGGCGTCGGGTCGATGCCCAGCTCCCTCAGATGCGGCAGCACCTCGTCATGGGCCTGTGAGTGCATCGCCTCCTGCCCGATGAACCCGATCACGTCCTCGCGCAGCCGCTCGTCCCGGATCAGCGGCAGCACCTGCTTGTACACATGGACGAACCATCGCTCACCGGCCGGCAGCAGCATGTGCAGCACATTGATGGTGTGCGCGGCGAACGGGTCCCCGGGCACCCAGTGCAACGGAGTGCCCTCCCAGGAGAAGGACACCTTCCGGGCTTTGAGCGGAGGCTTGTTGGACATGGCGTCAATGTACTGATGGGTAGCCCGGAGGAGAAGCCCTCCGCGCGCCCTTGTTTACAGACTTGTCAGCAAGCTCTCCGCCGACGGCTCTCTTCTCCTATCGGAGGCCGCTGATCTCCCGCCCGCCCGCCAGGACGCCCTTGAGCTCGGCCCGCGACCCCTGCCCGGCCCGCGCCGCCAGCAGATTCCCCCGCGCGCTCGCCCGCACCCCACCGCTCGCCGCCACCGTGGACGTGCCCGGACCCCCCGCGGCCAGCAGATACCAGTGCCCCGCCGCCGACTTCCACAGCACCCCCGCCAGCACCGCGGGGTCCTTGCTGCCGCACTCCGGGCCGTTCTCGGACTTCGCCGCCACCGCCCCGTACGTCCCGCCCGGTGTGTGGAACTGCGCCAGCACGCGGGTCCCGCCGCCCCGCCAGGTCTCCGCCCGGGTGCACACCCAGTCCGCCGCCCCGCCCGCGTCCGGCAGCGGCTGTGTGGCGTACGCCCAGGCGTTGACATCCCGCACCCCCGCCGACCGCACCGAGGCCAGCGAGCAGGCGTACGGCGCCCAGTCGCGCAGCCCCCGCGCCGCTGAGGCGTTCCGCGTGGCGCCGGGACGGCCGACGGTCAGCTGGGCCGGGACCAGTTCGCCGAGGTCGGTCATCAGCCGTGTCCCCGTGGCGTCGGTCAGCTGCAGCACGTTCCAGGACAGACAGTCGCCCGTCTGTTCGGCCGGGCCGGCGAACGGCCCCGTGATCCCCTTGGTGAGGCCGAGATCCATCGCCCCGGCGTTCGGCTTGAGCAGATCCCGCTCTGCGGCCCCGGTGATCCAGGGCGCCGTCAGATAGCGGACGTTGCCGTCGGCCCGCCCCAGCACCACCGCGCTCGCCTCGGCCCGGTCCGCGCCGTCGACCCGCGCGAAGTCCAGCGCCGCGCCCTTGGTGTCGTCCTTCGGCTCGGCGTAGCGGACGACGCGCAGACCGTCGTAGAGGATCACGACCCGCGCGCTGTCGACATTGCCCGCGTACAGCAGCTGTGGTGGGCCCGACGGGCCGCCCGAGGGGGTGCCCGGGGTCGCCGAGACCCGGACGCTCTCGCCGGGTCGCGCCCAGACGGCGAGGGCGCGGCGCAACAGGGCCTTGTCGCCGGTGAGTTCACCGCGCGCCGGCCACACCGAGAAGTCGGTGCGCGCGGAGGACTCCCAGGCCGTGGGGTTCACCGTCGTCAGCCTGGCGGGGTCGAGGGCCGCCTCGGACGCGGGGTTCTGCGCGTACGCGGGCGCGGCGGCGCCGTCGGGTCCCCAGCCGTCGCCGGGCATCGCGACGAGCGCCCCGCACACCGCGAGCGCGGCGGCCGCGGCCAGCGCGGCCCTGGTGTGCTGTCTGCGCCGCATCAGATCGGTGGGCCGCGCCTGCAGCGAGCACGGATCGAACTCGGGTGATTCGAGGAGAGGGTGGTGCGAGGCCGGAACCGCGTCCGCCTCGCGGAGCGCCGCCGCCACCTCCTCCCCGTCGGTACAGCCCGCGGCGCCGAGGATCCTGCGGATGTCGCCGTCGGGGAGCTTCTCCAGGCCGCGCAGGACATAGACGGCGCGGGCCGGGCCCGACAGGGCGGACAGGCGCTGGTCCAGGGCGAGTTCGTCGGCGCCCCCGGAGCGGGGGAAGAGCCGCAGGCCCCACACCTGGGGGAGCAGCGGCGGGAGCTGGGAGCGCCTCGGGAACGCCGTGCGCCTCAGCGGCAGACCCGCTTCCAGGGCCGTCCGCAGGACCTGGAGGCGGACGAAGGCGTACCCCAGGTCGACGTCCCGGCCGGCCGACTGGGCCGGGATCACCGGCGCCGACGCCCGGCCCCTGGGCAGGGCGCGCTGGGTGAGGGAATGCGCGGTCACCACACGGCGGTTGCGGCCCAGGCTCGGCGGCAGCACCAGGTAGGCGAGCCGGACCAGCCGGGGGTAGTGCTCGACGAGCGCGGCCTCGGCCTGCTCGACGTCGACGACCTGGTCGGCGGGGGAGGCTGCGGGGCGCGGGCGCGGGGCGACATCCTGTGACTGCACGTTCAGCAGAACGAGCGAATCGTCGGATGGTCACCCCCACCCGGGCGAATCGATCCGCCGCTCAGACCTCCGGCTCGACCAGCGCCCGTGCGTAGTTCGCCATGGACCGCTGGTAGCGCGGCAGATGGGGGGCCAGGGCGCCCAGCACGAGGGAGAGGCCCTCACGGTCGCGGCCGAGGCTGGACAGGCACAGCGCGAGACATCCCCGTACCGCGTCGTCCAACTCGTCCGAGGGCGCGTCCAGTTCCGGCGTCAGCAGCTTGACGCCCTCCTCGGCCCGGCCGATGTTCCTGAGCGAGCTGGACAGCTGGATCTTCGCCCGCCTGCCCTTGTACTGGCTGACCTCGCTCAGCCCGCGCTCCAGCGCCTCCTCGTACAGCGGCACCGCCTTGTCCGAGTGGCCCGTGGAGTCCCATGCGCAGGCCCGCTCGAACGGCCCGAGCGGACTGCCTTCGGGCAGCTCCGCGGCGAGCGCGTCGATCACGGCACGGAACTCGTCCGCCCGTTCCTCCGGATAGTCGTCGAAGGTGGCCCACGCGTTGCTCACGCGATCTTCCCAGTCCTGGTTCACCGGCATACCCTCGCACACCCGTACCACCTCCACACACCGGATTTGAGCGCCTCGCGCCCCACAGCCGTATGCAAGGAAACGGGCCCTTGCGGCCCGGGCCAGAAACAGCGACCCGGAGGAACAGATGAGGTTGACCCGACCGATGCTCGCCGCGGCGGGCGCCGCGGCCGTCCTGGGGCTGGCGGGCTGTGGATCCGGAGACAGCGACGCCGCCGCCAAGATCCCGGTGACCGCCACCGGCACGCTGGAGAGCCTGGCGGCCCAGGTGAAGTGCAAGCCGGACATGCAGATCGACGCCGACGAGGTCCGCCAGGCCATCTGCAAGACCTCCGACGGCAAGTACGTCTTCGCCACCTTCGCCACCGACCGCGGCCAGCGGGAGTGGATCAACGACGCCAAGGACTACGGCGGTTTCTACCTCGTCGGCCGCAAGTGGGTCGCCGTCGGCGACGACAAGGTGGTCAAGAAGCTGCAGACCACTCTGGGCGGCGAGGAGGAGATCGGCACCGACCACAGCGCCCACACCGGCCACAGCGGCTGAACCTCGCGGTACCGAAGCGCAGACGAAGAGCGGGCGGTGGGAGATCCCACCGCCCGCTCCTTGGTCCCCTAGGGGGCCTGCGTCACTGGCACTTGCGGCCCGTGTTGATGCAGTTGGCGATGGTGGTCGCCAGGTTGTTCTTGAAGACCGCGATGAAGTCGTCGTGGTCCGTGGCCGGCTTGTGGAGCTGCTCCGGGAAGCCGTCCACCGCGTAGGCGTTCTTCACCTGGCCGTTCTGCAGGACCGGCGGGGCGATCTTGTACACCAGGCGCATCGTCAGCTGCGGGATCGCCTTGAAGCCGTTCTGGCAGTTGCCGGCGGCGTCCGCGAAGGCGACGTGCGTGCGGTGGTTGGCGCTGTCGATGTTCTTGCCGTCCCAGCAGGACTGGAAGGCGAAGGTACGCACCACGTTGCTGCCCTGCGGGCAGATCGGGTACTGCGTCGTCAGCTGGACCTTGTTCTCGAAGCCGGTGCAGGACCAGTGCGCGTTGGCGTTGGCCAGACCGTTGGTGGTGGTCTTGGCGTCACCGGTGATGATGCGCAGGAACTGCGGCATCGCGGTGACCTTGCTGGTGGGCGAGCCGACGTACTTGATCTGCGCCTGGATCGGCGTCAGGATCTTGCCGACGTTGCCCTCCTTGCCACCGCCGTCCGCGTTCTGGTCGAAGTCCTGCGTGCCGTTCTGGATACGCACGACCGGCCAGTAGTAGGCCGACAGGTCGCCCTGGTTCTGGCAGCTGGTCTGGTCGGCGATCAGCGTGTCGTTGGTCGCGAACGCGTTGACCTTCTGGTTGCCGACGTAGTCGTGCAGGTGGTGCGCGCCGTTGGTCACGCCGGGCGCCACGATCACGTTGTCGGTGTTGTGGTTCTTGTTCGCGTTCACACCGCACCGGGTGGTGAAGGTACCGGTGGAGGCGTTGCCGTTCTTCTGCGGCTTCGCGGCGACGTTCGCCTGGACCTTGGTGATGTCCACGAAGTCGGCCGCGACCGGGCCGTTGCCGGCCTGACCGCCGATGTTGGCCGGAGCGCTGGGCGCGGCCGAGGCCTGTCCGTTGCCCTGCTGCTGGCCGCCGTTGTTCTGCTGGCCACCGTTGTTCTGCTGGCCGCCGTTCTGACCGTTCTGACCGTTCTGGCCGTTCTGGTTGTTGCCACCACCGGCCGTGGTCTGGTTGGCGGTCTGCGTGGTGCAGGCGGCGAGGGCCTGCAGCGAGGCCGCGTCGACCTGGCCGCCCACCCGCTGGATGTCGATGCGGATCCGGTCGAGCGTCGCGGCCCGCTTCTCCTTCAGGGGGCCGACGATCGCGTTCTGTACGAAGTTCGCGTCGCCCGCCTGCGCCTGCCGGGTGGAGGCGAGCCGTGCGTAGGCCTCGGTGATCTGCTTGTCGAGGTTGGCAAGCTCCGTCGCCACGCCCTGCTGGGCCTTGGCCGGCACGTTCGTCAGCTTCTGCTGCACGTCGGGGCAGGCGATCGTGGCCACCGACGCGGCGGCGGCCTTGGTCTGGTTCTGTCCCGAGTTGTTCGACTCGTGCGCCGAGGCGTAGAAGTTCGCCCAGATCAGCCCGCCCCCACCGAGCGCTAGGGCCGCCGATGCGGCTATGGCCTTGGTGGCCAGTGGCGTACGGCGTTTCCGTGTGTTGCGTCCCATGGAACTCCTCTGACTTCCTTGCGGGCTTGGCGGGGCATCGAGGCGCCCGACAGGAGTGAAGCGGCTCCCACTCATACGGGTGGGGTCCCAGGGGTGTTCAGCCGCCCCACAAACAAATCAGAGGTTTACTCATCCATTAACACCCAACAGCCGCCTGAGCAGCGGAAGTTACAGAAAATCAGCAACCGCTTACCGGTCCTGGTCCAGATAGGCGAGGACGGCGAGAACGCGGCGATTGTCGTCGTCCGACACCTCCAGACCCAGTTTGGCGAAGATGTTGGAGGTGTGTTTGGCGATGGCCCGTTCCGTCACCACCAGCCGCTCCGCGATCGCCGCGTTGGACCGCCCCTGGGCCATCAGCTCCAGCACCTCCAGCTCACGCGGTGTGAGCCGCCCGAGCGGCCGGTCCGCCCCGCCCCGACGCGCCAGCAGCTGCTGGATCACCTGCGGATCCATGGCCGTACCACCGGCCGCGACCCTCCGTACGGCGTCCACGAACTGCTCCGCGTCGAACACCCGGTCCTTCAGCAGATATCCCACCCCGCCGCTCCCGTCGGCGAGCAGCTCACGCGCGTACAGCTGCTCCACGTGCTGGGACAGCACCAGCACCGGAAGCCCGGGCCGCGCCTCCCGCGCCCGGAGAGCGCACTGCAGCCCCTCGTCGGTGTGCGTGGGAGGCAGGCGTACGTCGACCACGGCGACGTCCGGCTCCGACTCGGCCAGGGCGCGGGCGAGCTCGGGGCCGGACTCCACGGCGGCGGCGATCTCGAAGCCGTAGGCCTCCAGAAGCCGGACCAGCCCGTCGCGCAGCAGGAAGAGGTCTTCGGCTAGGACAACGCGCAAGGGATCTCCATGGTGACCATGGTGGGACCGCCCGCGGGTGAGCTGACGGCCAGGACGCCGTCGAATGTAGCGAGCCGCCGCTCCACCCCGGCCAGCCCCGAACCGGCCCCGACCGCCGCACCGCCCTTGCCGTCGTCGGTGACGGTGATCCGCAGCCGCCCCTCGTCGTGGTGCAGGTCGATCCAGATCCGCTGGGCGTCCGCGTGCTTGACGGCGTTGGTGAGCACCTCACTGACGGCGAAGTAGGCGGCCGACTCGACCGGCGCGTCCGCCCGCCCGGCGGGCTCCACCGTCACCTCGGCCGGAACGGGCAGCCGAAGCGCCAACGCCCGTACCGCGTCGCCCAGTCCACGCTCGGCGAGCACCGGCGGATGAATCCCGCGCACCAGCTCCCGCAGCTCGCCGAGCGCGTCCGCGGAGGACTGCCGGGCCCGCGCGAGCAGCTGCTTCGCCTGCGCCGGGTCCTTGTCCATGAGCATCTCGACGGTGCCGAGATCCATCCCCATCGCCACCAGCCGCGCCTGCGCCCCGTCGTGCAGGTCCCGCTCGATACGCCGCAGTTCGGCGGCGGAGGTGTCCACGGCGTCCCGCCGGGTCTCGGTGAGCACCCGCACCCGCTCGGCCAACTCGCCCTGGTTCGCGCCGAGTACGGCCTTGGTGAGCCGGAAGTGGGCGGACAGCAGGGACGGGGTGTACCGGTAGGCGAAGAGGAGGAGTACCCCGGCCAGCGCGCCGGCGCCGATGGCCGAGGCCTGATCGGTGACGTGCACGAAGCCGTACCAGTAGCCCCCGTACGCGGAGAGGGGCCGCCACAGGCCCACGGCGACGGCGAGGCCCTCCAGCGCGTAGAGGACCAGCGCCGCCGGCAGCAGCGCGGTGACGAACCCCGCGGTCATGTCCACCTGCAGCCACCGCAGATCCCGCGAGGTCGCCGGGTCACGCAGCAGGGCGTAGGTCCGCGCCCAGGCGTTGCCGCCCTCCGGAACGGGCCGGTACGCCGAGGGAATCCGCACCCCGCACCACTCGGCGGCGACGACCCGGCGCCAGTCGGCGAACGCACGGACTCCCCTGAGCACCGGGGGAGTGGTGTACGCCCCGATCCCGACCGGTATGAGCGCCATCGACACCAGAGCCAGTGTGAACCCGAGCACGGCCCCCGGAAGACTCACCAGAGCGAGCAACAGCCCCCGCCCCGCGGCAAGTCCGACACCCCGAGCCCTCGAAAAAGTCTCCATGCGGCAAGTCTGTCCGAGCGGAAACACGGGGTCACTGGGGCCGGACCCCCGGAACGGGGTGGTGCTGGATACACCGTCGGCGCAAGGGCTTCACCTCCGAGGGGAGCGGGGCCCTGTCACCCCAGGACCTTCGCCTCCAGCGCCGGATCGAGCCCCACCGCCGGCCGCCCCTCCTTCAACGGCACCACACCACCGACCCCTTGCAGCCACCCCCAGGTGTCGGCGACCGTCTCCTCCACGGGCCGGCAGACAAGGCCCGTGGCCAGCGCCCGCGACACGTCTCCGGAGTGCACGGCGTCGTACATGTCCGTCCCCGGCGGAGTCCACACCGGCAGCTGGGTCCACGGCTCGATCCCGGCCTTCAGAATCAACTCCGGCTCGGTCCAACGGAGTTCGGCCCGACCCCCGGTGACCTCCGCACACGCCTCCAGCAGCGCGCCCATGGTCGTGTGCCCCGGCCCGCTGACCAGGTTGTACGGCCCGCCCAGGCCCCGCTCGGCCGCCCCCAGGATCCACTCCGCCAGGTCCCGCACATCGACCAGCTGCAACGGCAGGTCCCGCGGCCCCGGAGCGAGCACGGGCCCACCCCGGGCGATCCGCCCGAGCCACCACGGCAGCCGCCCCACGTTCTCGTACGGCCCGAGGATCAGCCCGGCCCGTACGAGAACGGAGTCCTCGGCACCGAACGCGTCCACGGCGGCCATCTCACCGCCCCGTTTGTCCCGCGCGTAGTCCGTGAGGCCGGCGTCCGGCCGCGCGCCCTCGACCAGCGGCGCCCCTTCGTCATGCCCCGCCGGTGAGGGCCACGCGTACACCGACCGGCTGGACACATACACATACCGCCCGGCGCGGCCCCGCAGCAGCCGCGCCGACTCCTGGACGGCCCGGGGCGCCGCCGACCAGGTGTCGACGACGACGTCCCACTCGGCGTCGGCCCCGGCGAGGGCGGCGAGCCCGTCGGGCGCGAGGCGGTCGCCCCGCAGCGCCCGTACGCCCGCCGGAGGCGACTGCCGTCCCCGGTTGAGGACGGTCACCTCCCAGCCACGTCCGAGGGCCGCCTCGACGACGGCCCGTCCCGCGAACTCCGTACCACCCAGCACCAGAAGTCTCATGCCGGTGACTGTGCCCGGTTCGCCCACGGGACGGAACGCCTGTCTGCCGACGGCAGAGGAGAGCCGAAGCTCAGCCGGTCAACGGCCGGTCGGCGGCGTGTACTTGTAGCCGACCCGCCGCACCGTCTGGATCACGCCCCGGTGCTCGGCGCCCAGCTTGCGGCGCAGCCGGGCGATGTGGACGTCGACCGTGCGGCCGTCGCCGACATGGCCGTACCCCCACACCGTGGTGACCAGCTGGTCGCGGGTGTGCACCCGGTGCGGGTGGGCGACGAGATGGGCGAGCAGCTCGAACTCCAGGTAGGTGAGGTCGAGTTCGCGGCCGTTCACATCGGCGGTGCGCTGCACGGAGTCGATGCGGACGAGCGGGTCGCCGCCCTGGCCGGCGCCGGTGCGGACGTCGGTGTGGTCGGGCACCGCCACCGGCAGGAACGGCGGCTGCTGGTCGGCCGGGACGAGCACCAGATAGCCGATCATCGGGGGCTGGCCCGGCAGGGTGGGCAGGGTGTGCTGCGGGGCCGGCAGCCAGGTGGCGCCGGGCGGCAGGAAGTCCGCCACGTCGACGACCTCGTCCCGGTCGACGGCGCGCAGTCGGTGACGCACGGCCGGGGGCTGGGAGGGGGCAGTGGTGAGGGTGGCGGTGGAGAGAGAACGAGTGGTCGCCATGAGAGGTCAGCTCTTTCGCGCGAGGAGTTCGTCGGGGAGGACGGCGGCCGCGATTCGTGGTCGGGCGCGCCGAGGGACGTACGTCGTTTCGCGCTGGCCGAAGGCCGGGGTGTACGGCTTTAGAGGGCCGGCGCGTTCATCGCGCGACAACACACCCGGTCGAAGTCATGGTGCTGACGGGAAGGCCAGAACGGCTCGAGGTCATGGCGACCCGTCGCGGTGTGGTTCTGGAAGCTGGCCATGCGCCCATTGAAGCAGACCATGTCCCTCACGAGGAGCCCTCTCTCACTGCTCGGACACTTCCTTGGTATGAAAATGGCGTTGCGTACATCACCCCACCAGCGACGGGACCGAGCGCCGGGCAACGCCGAGAGGCGCCCGCC